>NZ_JBEYFC010000031.1:0-34245 GCF_040634175.1 Streptomyces sp. NPDC007162 | reverse complement strand
GGTCAGCCGAAGGCCGCCTGCACGTAGGGCAGTTACCGACGCGAGTGATCAAGTACGACGACCTGTTCGAGGCCCGAGGTTAAAGATCAAGCTAGCGATCCGCCGCGGGGGAGCGGTCGCGTCGGGAGGTCAGGCGCGGCCGATCGGTGCCAGGGTGGCCTCCGTCAGCGTCGCCAGGGAGGCCGGCGCGAGCTCCACCTCCAGGCCCCGGCGGCCCGCCGACACGCAGATCGTGGCGTGGGACGACGCCGACGCGTCCAGGACCGTGGGGAGCTTCTTGCGCTGGCCGAGCGGGGAGATGCCGCCCCTGACGTAGCCCGTGGTGCGTTCGGCCAGGGCGGGGTCCGCCATCGCCGCGCGCTTGCCGCCCACCGCCGTCGCCAGGGCCTTGAGATCCAGGCTGCCCGCCACCGGCACCACCGCGACCGTGAGCGTGCCGTCCACGTCCGCGACCAGCGTCTTGAAGACACGGTCCGGGGACACGCCCATCGCCTCCGCCGCCTCCTCGCCGTACGACGGGTGGGCGGGGTCGTGGTCGTAGGAGTGGACGGTGAAGTCCACTCCCGCCGCGGTCAGCGCCACTGTCGCCGGGGTGCCGCCCGCGGACTGCTGCTTCTTGTTCGCCTTCTTCGGCATGTCGCGGGCTCCTGCTCAGTTCAGACTCGTCGGCGACCGCGTCAGCTCCGCCGCGGGCAGTGACGGCAGGTTACGGATGATCGCCGTCTCGGAGCGAAGGAGTTTCAGCTCGTCACGCAGGCGGGAGGCGGTGTCGGGGGCCTGGAGGAGACGCTGCTTGGTGGGCGTGTCGTGCATCATCGCGGCGGCCACCAGGTAGGAGACGACGGACGGTTCGTCCGGGAGTTCGATCCCCGCGGTCAGTGAGCGCTCGCGTGCGCCGGCCAGCCGCTTCTGGTACTGGCGGAACGCCCGCAGGACCCCCTCCGCCAGCGGGCCGGCCTCGTCGCCCTGGTCCTCCGCCAGTTCCTCGAGCTCGGCCGTCAGGAACGGTCCCGAGGTGTCCACCGACAGCAGCCGCACCCGGTTCGTCCCCGTCGCCAGCACCTCGAACGTGCCGTTGGCCCGCTCCCGGATCGTCGCCGCGTCCGCCACACAGCCCACCCCGTGGAAGGACTTGAGGGGGTCGGGCCCGAAGCCGGCCGCCGGGCCCTTGTCCGGCTGGGCCGTGGGGTCCGGCATGCCCGGCGCGCTCGGTGCCACCTCGTGGCCGTCGCGGATCGCCACGACGGCGAACCGGCGCGGTTCTTCCTCGGGTGTCTTCAGCAGGTCGCGCATCATGGCGCGATAGCGCTCCTCGAAGATGTTCAGCGGCAGCACGAGCCCCGGGAACAACACCGAGTTCAGCGGGAAGAGGGGGAGACGGACGGTGGTCACGGCGCCACAGCCTAGTGGTCATCGGCGGATGCATGCCCGCCGTGCTCGGTCCGTGGGCGCCCGGCGCCTCCCGGGAAGGGAGTCGTGGCGGCCTCGGAGAGGGGTTCCGTCCCGGCCAGCAGGTGGGTGCGCAGCCGTACGAAGTGGCCCAGCGGGTCGTCGGACAGGCGGTCCCAGGGGAAGGACGTGGCGTACGGGCCGATCAGGTCCAGCTGGGTGCGGGCGGCCTCCCAGCGTTCCAGGCGGACCAGGAGGTACATCAGTTTGTTGCGGACCTCGGCGGGCCACAGATCGGCCGCCGGGAACCGGGCGGACAGGGCGATCGCCCGGTCGGCCGCCGCGTCCAGCCGGGCCCGGGGCACCTCGGGGCCGCAGCCGTCGGTGAGGTACGCGAAGGCCGCGCGGGCCGGCAGGGCCTGGACCAGCGAGTCCGCCGGGGCGTCCTGCGCGGCCAGGTCGGCGAAGTCGAAGCACTCGCGGTGCGAGCCGTGCCAGGAGGTGGCCAGATAGCGCAGGGCCGCCACATGGCAGCCGTAGTGGTGCGGGGCCCGGCGGACCGCCGCCTCCCACAGCTCCTCGAAGTACTTGTGGCCGGCGTTCGAGCCACGGGCGTGGTCCAGGGCGATCCGCCACGGCACCGGGTCCCGGTCGTCGCCGCGGGCGGCGCTCGTGATCACGGGACTCACCGCGCGTAGCATCTCGCTCCGGGCCGGGGAGTCCCAGGCGTGGTCCACCGCGAGCTGGGCCCGCAGCACCAGCAGGTCGGGATCCTGCGGGGCGGCCGCGTGCCAGTCGTCGAGCCATTCCGGACGGGAACGGGCGAACACGGCGAGGCGGTGCACATACCGGTCCCGGGCTTCCCAGTCGGACGCGGCCCGGGTGTCGGCGAGCAGTCCCGCGGCGGGTCCGTACGCACCTTGACCGGCCGCGACCAGCACCGGAGCGAGTCGCTCGTCGGGCGCGTCGAGGAGTACCTCGTCCTCGGCCGGGAGCGGACCGGGGGCGGGGTGCGAAGTGGTTCTTGCCGTCCGGGCGGAGCGGAACAGCGTGCGCAGCGAAGCCATGGTCCCGCCATTGAAGGTCGGCGGGTCGGGCCCGCGCCAGACCGTCAGGCCAACTCCGCGAAAGTTGTACGGCCAAAGGTCAAGGGAGGGTAAAAGGTGACTCGTGCTCATCTGTGGGACCGCCGCCGAGGACCGGCTATCCGCGCCTCAGCAGCCGGGTGGCCCCCGCCGCCACCGTCGTCGCGAGGATCCAGCCCAGCAGGATCATCACCGTCGACGCCCACTCCCAGCCGCCGCTCAGGCGCCACTGACCGGCCTGGCCCAGGTCGATCACCGGCAGCAGCAGGTCGAGGACGAACAGCGCGGGGTCCCATACGGGGTGGCCGCCGGAGTTCATCGGCGGATGCGGGGCGTGCGCGAAGGCGAGCGTGCCCGCCGCCCAGAGCACCGCCATCCACACCGCCGCCCGGCCCGGCCGGTACCCGTAGGCCACGGTCAGGTCCTGGGCGTACCCCCAGAGCTTGCCGGCCAGCGGCAGCGTCTCGCGGCGTCGGCGCTGCTTGGCGAGCAGCACCTCGCGCGCGTCCTCGTCCTCCCCGGCGGCCCGCAGCACGCTCGCCAGCCGCTCGTACGGCTCCGGGTTGTACTCGGCGGTGGCCGCCGCCACCCAGTCGAGCCGCCGGGTCAGCGGGAACGGACCCTGCGGCACCAGGTTCTCGTAGGCGAAGCCGCCCATGTGCAGCCGCCCCGGCCCCGGCCAGCTGTTCGCCCGGTCGACCAGGCTGACGACCCGGGCGCCGGAGAGCAGCACCCGGCCGCGCTGCGGCTCCTCCCCGAGGAATCGCAGCTCCGGCGCCTGCACCCGGCGCAGCGACAGCTCCTGGTCGTCGGTGAGGGCGAGCCGCGCCCGCTCCAGGTCCACCGCGTCCCCGAAGCGCCCGTCGTCCAGCCGGATGCCGCCTTGGCACTCGAACCGCTGGATCCGCGTCCCGCGCGCCGGGGTCGTCCCGCTCTGCCAGGGCCCGCCCACCCCGGCCGGGGTCAGGTAGAGCGTGCGGCCCACGGTCAGCTGGGGCGCGTTGAGGGCGTACCGCCCGTCGGGGTTGAGCAGCCGCGCGCCGCGCAGGCTCAGCGAGACGCCCACCTTGGCGCTGCGCAGCCTCAGCTCGCCGTGCGACTCCAGGAGGTCCGCCAGGAGGTCCTGGCCCACGGTCATGCCGTCGGCCGCGATCGACCGGCCGCTGCGGTCCCGGTGGACGACCGCCTCGTTCAGCAGCAGGTCGGTGCCGATGTGGGCGTCGGTCAGGCGGACCCCGCCGAGGAAACGGCAGCGCAGCAGGTGCAGGTCGCCCTCTGTGCGCACCCGGGCCGCCTCCAGGCGCGGCGCCGCGCAGTCCACGAACCGCACGGTCGTGAAGTGCGCCTCCGGCAGCAGGATCTCGTCGTCGAACCGGCAGCCGCGCAGCTCCACGTACGGCAGGACGGTCCCGCCGGCCAGGTCCAGAGTGCCGCTGATCCGCACGCCGGCCAGCTTCAGCGAGGACACCCGGCCCGCGAGCGCGGGCGGGCCGTCGAGCAGCAGCCAGCAGATGATCCGGGCCCGCACGGTCCGCTCGGGTCCCCACGGGTGCCCCCCGTGCGGATCGTCCGCGCGCGCGTCGCCGCTGCTCAGGTCGTACCCGCTGCCGTTGCGGAACGCCTGCCACATGCCGGCCTCGGCCGCGGTCAGATCGTCCGGCAGGTCCCCGTCCTGGACGCCGTCCCCCTCGGTCACGGCTCTTCCTTCTTCCTCGGCTACTCGTGAGTCATGTGCTCGCCCAGCGGTGATGCCCGTCCGTCACGCCTCGAACACACCAAGTGAGGGTGATCTTCCGGTTCCGGCCAGGGCCGCTCGCCGGCCGCCCGGCCCAAGCCACGCCGGCCGCCGGCCCACCCTGTGCACCGCCCACCGGCCCACCGCTGCGCACCGCCCGTCGCCCCACGCTAGGGACCGGCCGCCGGACCGCGTTCTGTATCAGCCATTGATACGCGCGAACCGTCCGTCACAGCGGTCTGCGAGAATTGGTCGTGTGATCTCCCGAATCGATCTGCGCGGCGACGCCCTTCCCGAGGGACCCGCCCTGCGCGACCTGCTGCCCCGAGCCGACTTCGACGTCTCGGCCGCCCTGGAGAAGGTGCGTCCGATCTGCGAGGCCGTGCATCATCGGGGCGACGCGGCGCTGATCGACTTCGCCGAGAGGTTCGACGGGGTCGTCCTCGAGCAGGTGCGGGTGCCCGCCGAAGCGCTGGCCAAGGCGCTGGACGAGCTCGACCCCGCCGTGCGCGCGGCCCTGGAGGAGTCCATCCGGCGCGCCCGTCTCGTCCACCGCGAACAGCGTCGCACGACCCACACGACCCAGGTCGTGCCCGGCGGCTCGGTGACCGAGAAGTGGGTGCCCGTCGATCGGGTCGGCCTGTACGCGCCCGGCGGCCGGTCGGTCTACCCGTCCTCCGTGATCATGAACGCGGTGCCCGCGCAGGAAGCCGGTGTCCCGTCCATCGCGCTCGCCTCGCCGCCGCAGGCCGACTTCGGCGGACTGCCGCACCCCACGATCCTCGCCGCCTGCGCGCTGCTCGGCGTCGACGAGGTGTACGCGGCCGGCGGCGCCACCGCCGTCGCGATGTTCGCGTACGGCACCGAGTCCTGCCCGGCCGCCACCATGGTCACCGGCCCCGGCAACATCTGGGTGGCCGCCGCCAAGCGCTACTTCACCGGCAGGATCGGCATCGACGCCGAGGCGGGCCCGACCGAGATCGCCGTCCTCGCGGACGCCACGGCGGACCCGGCGCACGTCGCCGCCGACCTGATCAGCCAGGCCGAGCACGACCCGCTGGCCGCCGCCGTCCTGGTCACCGACTCGGTCGAGCTCGCCGACGCGGTCGACAAGGAGCTGGAGCCGCAGGTCGCGGCGACCCGGCACGTCGACGACCGGATCGTGCCCGCCCTGAAGGGCCGGCAGTCCGCGATCGTCCTGGTCGACGGCGTCGAGGAGGGCCTCAGGGTCGTCGACGCGTACGGCGCCGAGCACCTGGAGATCCAGACCGCCGACGCCGCCGCCGTCGCCGACCGGGTCAGGAACGCGGGCGCGATCTTCATCGGCCCCTGGGCGCCGGTCTCCCTCGGGGACTACGCGGCCGGGTCCAACCACGTGCTGCCCACCGGCGGCTGCGCCTGCCACTCCTCGGGCCTGTCCGTCCAGTCCTTCCTGCGCGGCATCCACATCGTCGACTACACGAAGGACGCGCTGGCCGAGGTCGCGCACCACGTGGTCACGCTGGCGGAGGCGGAGGACCTGCCCGCGCACGGCGCGGCGATCAAGGCGAGGTTCGGATGGAAGGTACCGACGGGCAAGTGAGCTTCGGCATCGACGATCTCCCCGTACGGGACGAGCTGCGCGGCAAGTCCCCCTACGGCGCGCCCCAGTTGGACGTCCCCGTACGGCTGAACACCAACGAGAACCCCTACCCGCTGCCCGAGCCCCTGGTCGAGCGGATCACCGAGCGGGTCCGCGAGGCCGCCCGCGACCTGAACCGCTACCCCGACCGGGACGCGGTGCAGCTGCGCACCGAGCTGGCCAGGTACCTCACGGACACCGGCAGATACCCGGTCGGCGTCGAGAACGTGTGGGCGGCCAACGGCTCCAACGAGGTCATCCAGCAGCTGCTGCAGACCTTCGGCGGACCGGGCCGCACGGCGATCGGCTTCGAGCCGTCGTACTCGATGCACGGGCTCATCGCGCGCGGCACCGGCACGGGCTGGCTCTCCGGTCCGCGGGGCGCCGACTTCACCATCGACGCCGAGGCCGCCGCCCGCGCGATCGCCGAGCACCGGCCCGACGTCGTGTTCATCACCACCCCCAACAACCCCACCGGCAACGCGGTACCGCCCGAGACGGTCCTCGCGCTGTACGAGGCGGCCCAGGCGGCGAAGCCGTCGATGGTGATCGTCGACGAGGCGTACATCGAGTTCAGCCACGGCGACTCGCTGCTGCCGCTGCTCGAAGGTCGGCCGAATCTCGTCGTCTCCCGCACCATGTCCAAGGCCTTCGGCGCGGCCGGCCTGCGCCTCGGCTACCTCGCCGCACACCCGGCGGTGGTGGACGCGGTCCAGCTCGTACGGCTGCCGTACCACCTGTCCGCGATCACCCAGGCGACCGCCCTGGCCGCCCTGGAGCACACCGGCACGCTGCTGAAGTACGTGGAGCAGCTGAAGGCCGAGCGGGACCGGCTGGTCGCCGAGATGCGGACGCTGGGCCTGGAGGTCACCGAGTCCGACGCCAACTTCGTGCAGTTCGGGCGGTTCGAGGACCCGCACGGCATGTGGCAGAAGATCCTCGACCGGGGGGTCCTCGTCCGGGACAACGGCGTGCCCGGCTTCCTGCGGGTGTCCGCCGGAACCCCCGAAGAGAACGACGCGTTCCTCGACGCGGTACGTGAAGTCAAGAAGGAGCTGGACGCATGACCCGCGTAGGGCGCGTGGAGCGCACCACCAAGGAGACCTCGGTCCTGGTCGAGATCGATCTCGACGGCACCGGCAGGACCGACATCGCCACCGGCGTCGGCTTCTACGACCACATGCTCGACCAGCTCGGCCGGCACGGCCTGTTCGACCTCACCGTGAAGACCGACGGCGACCTGCACATCGACTCGCACCACACCATCGAGGACACCGCCCTCGCCCTCGGCGCCGCCTTCAGGCAGGCCCTCGGCGACAAGGTGGGCATCTACCGCTTCGGCAACTGCACGGTCCCGCTGGACGAGTCCCTCGCCCAGGTCACCGTCGACCTGTCCGGCCGCCCGTACCTCGTGCACACCGAGCCCGAGAAGATGGCGCCGATGATCGGCGAGTACGACACCACGATGACCCGGCACATCCTGGAGTCCTTCGTCGCCCAGGCGCAGATCGCCCTGCACGTGCACGTGCCCTACGGGCGCAACGCGCACCACATCGTGGAGTGCCAGTTCAAGGCGCTGGCCCGGGCGCTGCGCTACGCCTCCGAGCGCGACCCGCGCGCGGCCGGCATCCTCCCCTCCACGAAGGGCGCGCTGTGAACGGCCTCTCGACCGTCCTGATCGTCGTCGGCCTCTTCCTGGTCGGCGGGATCATCTCCTTCGCCAAGCAGAAGATGCCCACCAGCCTGATCGTGCTGCTGTCGATAGGCGCCGCGATGTGCCTGGTGGCGGGCGTCATGAGGCTGGAGGTGTGGAATTGACCGCTCCCAAGAGCGTGGTGGTCTTCGACTACGGCTTCGGCAACGTCCGGTCCGCGGAGCGCGCCCTCGCCCGCACCGGGGCCGACGTCGAGATCACCCGTGACTTCGACAGGGCCATGAACGCGGACGGGCTGCTGGTGCCGGGCGTCGGCGCCTTCGCCGCCTGCATGCAGGGTCTCAAGGAGGCCCGCGGGGACTGGATCATCGACCGCCGGCTGTCCGGCGGGCGGCCGGTGATGGGCATCTGCGTCGGCATGCAGATCCTGTTCGCGCACGGCATCGAGCACGGCGTCCGCACCGAGGGCCTCGACGAGTGGCCGGGCGCCGTCGAGCCGCTGCAGGCCGAGATCGTGCCGCACATGGGCTGGAACACCGTGGACGTACCGGACGGCTCCCAGCTGTTCGCCGGCCTGGACGCCGACGCGCGGTTCTACTTCGTGCACTCCTACGCCGTCCACGACTGGGCGCTGGAGACGCACAACGCCGCCATCCGGGCGCCGCTCGTGACCTGGTCGACGCACGGCAAGCCGTTCGTCGCGGCCGTCGAGAACGGCGCCCTGTGGGCCACCCAGTTCCACCCCGAGAAGTCCGGCGACGCCGGCGCCCAGCTCCTCACCAACTGGATCGGAACACTGTGAGCACGCTCGAACTCCTCCCCGCCGTCGACGTCCGCGACGGCCAGGCCGTCCGCCTCGTGCACGGCGAGTCGGGCACCGAGACCTCCTACGGCTCCCCCCTGGAGGCCGCCCTCTCCTGGCAGCGGTCGGGCGCCGAGTGGCTGCACCTGGTCGACCTGGACGCCGCTTTCGGCACCGGCGACAACAGGGCGCTGGTCGCCGAGGTGACCCGGGCGATGGACATCAAGGTCGAGCTGTCCGGCGGCATCCGCGACGACGCCACCCTGGCCGCCGCCCTCGCCACCGGCTGTACTCGCGTCAACCTCGGCACGGCCGCCCTGGAGACCCCCGAGTGGGTCGCCAAGGTCATCGCCGAGCACGGTGACAGGATCGCCGTCGGCCTGGACGTGCGCGGTACGACCCTGAGGGGCCGTGGCTGGACCCGCGACGGCGGCGACCTGTACGAGACGCTGGCCCGCCTCGACAAGGAGGGCTGCGCCCGCTACGTCGTCACCGACATCGCCAAGGACGGCACCCTCCAGGGCCCGAACCTGGACCTGCTGAAGAACGTGTGCGCGGCCACCGACCGGCCGGTCGTGGCCTCCGGCGGCGTGTCGTCGCTGGACGACCTCCGCGCGCTGGCCGAGCTGGTACCCCTCGGTGTCGAGGGCTCCATCGTCGGGAAGGCCCTGTACGCGAAGGCGTTCACCCTGGAAGAGGCCTTGGAGGCTGTGTCGTCATGACGTCCGGAGCCGTACGGCGCGTGCAGAGCGGAAGTCCCTGGGAAGAGAGCTTCGGATTCGCGCGCGCCGTGGCGGCGGGCGACCGGGTGCTGGTCGGCGGTACGACGTCCTTCAAGGGGACGGTGCTGTACGGCGAGGGCGACCCGTACGAACAGGCCAAGGTGGCCTTCACCAGCGCCGTCGAGGCGATCGGGGAGTTCGGGCTCGATGTCGGGTCGGTGATCCGGACCCGCATGTACCTGACCCACGTACGGGACGTGGACGCGGTGGGCCGGGCCCACAAGGAGCTCTTCGACGCGGTGCGGCCGACGTCCACCCTGCTGGTGGTGGAGGGCTTCGTCGACCCGCGCATCCTGGTCGAAGTGGAACTGGAAGCCTTCCGAGGCTAGAGGCACAGAGGCATACAGAGGAGCCGTGGATTCATGACCCTGGCGGTCCGAGTCATCCCCTGCCTGGACGTGGACAACGGCCGGGTCGTCAAGGGCGTGAACTTCCAGAACCTGCGCGACGCGGGCGACCCGGTCGAGATGGCCAAGGTGTACGACGCGGAGGGCGCCGACGAGCTGACCTTCCTGGACATCACCGCGTCGTCCGGCAACCGGGAGACCACCTACGACGTGGTGCGCCGCACCGCCGAGCAGGTGTTCATCCCGCTGACGGTCGGCGGTGGCGTCCGCACGGCGGAGGACGTCGACAAGCTGCTGCGCGCCGGCGCCGACAAGGTGGGCGTCAACACGGCCGCCATCGCCCGCCCGGACCTCATCCGGGAGATCGCGGAACGCTTCGGCCGCCAGGTGCTGGTCCTGTCGGTCGACGCCCGCCGCACCGAGTCGGGTTCCTTCGAGGTGACCACCCACGGCGGCCGCCGCGGCACCGGCATCGACGCGGTCGAGTGGGCGCACCGGGCGGCCGAACTGGGCGCGGGGGAGATCCTGCTCAACTCGATGGACGCGGACGGCACCAAGGACGGCTACGACATCGAGATGATCACCGCGGTCCGCAAGCACGTCACGGTCCCGGTCATCGCCTCCGGCGGCGCGGGCGCGCTCGCGCACTTCCCCCCGGCGGTCTCGGCGGGCGCGGACGCGGTCCTCGCGGCCTCGGTCTTCCACTTCGGCAACCTGAGGATCGGCGAGGTGAAGCAGACCCTGCGGGAGGCGGGCCACCCCGTGCGGTGAGGCCGCGCCGAGCTTGAGCCCCGGTGCCCGCGCCGGGGCTTTTCGCTCGGAAGATACGAAAGGAAAGTTGCGCAAACTATATTGCGCAACGTTTCTTTCCTGATTTAGGGTCGTGCGCATGGCAAGCGCGGAGAACCGCCGGATCACCGATGTGGGCACGCTGAAGGCCTTCGCCCATCCGCTGCGCGCGGACCTCTACCGGCTGCTGTACCTGGAACGGGCCGCCACGGCTTCGCAGCTCGCCGAGCGCGTGGACGAGGCCGTGTCCCTCGTCAGCTACCACCTGCGCAAGCTGGCCGAGCACGGCCTGATCGAGGAGGCGGAGCGGCAGTCCGAGGACGGGCGGGAGCGCTGGTGGCAGCCCGCCTCGGACGGTGTGACCATCCGGGACGCCGACTTCCGTGACGATCCCCAGAAGGCCGCGGCCCACCTCGCGGCCACCCGGCTCTTCCACGACCAGCGCGCCGACCGCTACCGCCGCTACCTGGACGAACGCCCCACCTGGACTCCCGAGTGGAACACCGCGGCCATCGACAGTGAGTACTTGCTGAGGCTGACTCCAGAGGAACTCGCCGCGATGAAGGGCGAGTTCGCAGCCCTGCTGGACAAGTACGCCGAGATGGGGCGCTCCGCCGCCGCGGACGGCGACACCGAGGACCGCGAGAACGTCGCGCTGTACACGTACGGCTTCCCGTTCCGTCTCTGAGAAGGGCCCGACCCGTGACCGCGACCGTCTTACCCACCGCACCCACGGCTCACCGCCCCGCCCACCGCGACCCCAACGTCCTGCGCTGGCTCGCGGCCTACGCCTCCTCCATGGTCGGCGACAGCGTCTACTACCTCGCGCTCTCCTGGGCCGCCGTACGGGCGGGCTCGCCTGCGCAGGCCGGGGCCGTGATGTCGGCCAGCGCGCTGCCCAGAGCCGTGCTGATGCTGTTCGGCGGGGTCGTCGCCGACCGGCTGGGGCCGCGCCGGGTCGTCATCGGCAGCGACGCGGTGCGCTGCGCCGCCGTGCTCGCCGTGGCGGCCCTGCTGTTCCTGACCAGCCCCGGCCTGTGGCCGCTGGCCCTGCTCGCCCTGGTCTTCGGCACCGTCGACGCCGTGTTCATGCCCGCCGTGGGCGCCCTCCCCGCCCGCGTGACGACCCACGACCAGCTCGCCCGCGTCCAGGGCATGCGCGGACTGGCCATCCGCCTCTCCTACGTCGTCGGCGCTCCCCTGGGCGGCCTCGGGGTCGCCGTCGGGGGCGCGGCGGGCGCGTTCGGCCTCGCCGGACTGCTCATCGCCGTCTCCGTGCCGCTGCTGATCTCCGTACGGGTACGCGACCTGCCCACCGAGGGCCGCGCCGCGGTCCCCACCCCCTGGCAGGACCTGCGTGCCGGTCTCACCCACGTTCGCCGCCACCGGGTCCTGGCGCCGCTGATGTGGGCCATCGCGCTCGGCGACCTCGGTTTCGTCGGCCCGCTCAACGTCGGGCTCACCCTGCTCGCCGACCGGCGCGGCTGGGGTGCCGCCGGACTGGGCTGGGTGCTCGCCGGGTTCGGCGTCGGCGCCGGGTGCGCCGCGCTGCTGCTGACCGTCCGGGGCCGGCTGCCGCGCGCCGGCCTGGTCACCGGGTGCACGGCCCTCGCCGGTGCGGTCGCAATCGGCGCCCTCGCCTTCGTACCGGGTCTGGTCGGCGCCGTGGGGGTGGCCCTGCTGGTCGGGCTGTTCGCCGGGCTCAGCGGGGCGCTGTGCCAGGCGCTGCTCCAGACCCACGCGGACCCCGCCTGCCTGGGACGCGTCACCGCCGTCTCCGGACTCGTCAGCCTGGGCCTCGCCCCGCTGACCATGCCCCTCTCGGCGGCCGCCGCCGACGCCTTCGGACTCGGCCCGGTGTACGTGGTGAGCGCCGCGGTCTGCGGGCTCGGCGGGGTGGTCGCCCTGGTCGCGCCGGGGCTGCGCCGGGCCGAGCTGCCCCGCTGAGGCCGCTCAGCCCTTCGGCTGGGCCAGCTGGACGAGGTTGCCGACCGTGTCGTCCAGGACGGCCGCGATCACCGGGCCCTGCTCCTGCGGCTCGTGCGTGAACCGGACGCCCAGGGCGCGCAGCCGGTCGTACTCGGCCCGGATGTCGTCCACCGAGAAGACGATGGCCGGGAGCCCCGCCTCGTACACGGCCTTGCGGTACGGCTCGGCGATGGGGCCGTCGCCGGGCTCCAGGAGCAGCTGGAGGTCCGGCTGGGCGCCCTCGGGCGCGCCGACCGTGACGAAGAGGGTGCCGCCACCGAGGTCGAGGTGGGTGCGGGTCTCGAAGCCGAGGATGCCCGTGTAGAAGGCGTGCGCTTTCGGCACGTCGTCCACGTACACGTTCGTCATCGCGACCTTGATCATCACGGTCTCCTCAGATGCCCAGCTGCCTGGACTCGGTCAGCCGGGCGATCGCGTTCTCGTCGCCGTCCACCTCGACCTTCGCCGCGCTCTGCCGGCCGAAGGCGAACATCAGCAGCTCGGAGGGCTCGCCGGTCACCGTCACCACGGGGGTGCCGCGGTGGGCGACGGCCGTCTGCCCGTCGGGACGGCGCAGCACCAGCCCGGTCGGCACCCCCCGGCCCAGCAGCCGGGCGGTGCGCTCCAGACGGGACCACAGGGCGTCCTGGAAGACGGGGTCCAGCTCGCGCTGCGACCAGTCCGGCTGGGCCCGGCGGACGTCCTCCGCGTGCACGTAGAACTCCACGGTGTTGGCCGCCTCGTCGACCTGTTTGAGCTGGAAGGGGGAGAAGCGCGGCGGGCCGGTACGGATCAGCTGGATCAGCTCCTCGTACGGCTTCGCGGCGAACTCGGCCGTCGTCTTCTCCAGACGCGGCGCCAGCGCCTTGATCATCGTGCCCCCGGCGGCGTCCGGCCGGCGCTCGCGGACCACCACGTGCGCGGCCAGATCACGGGTCAGCCAGCCCTCGCAGAGGGTCGGCGCCTCGGGACCGGCGGTCTCCAAGAGGTCGGCGAGCAGGAGCCGTTCACGCTTGGCGAAGGTCGACATGGGATCAGCCTACGACCACACTCACCGTCCGGACAGTGGACACGGTCCGTCACTGCCGGTGCCGCGCGGCACAATGGCAGGCATGACCAGTACGACCGGTACGACGGGCGCGTCCCCGTCCAGTGGCCTCGCCCCGGAGATCGCCGCCCGCCTCAAGCGCAGTGCCGACGGCCTGCTGCCCGCCATCGCCCAGCAGTACGACACCGGCGAGGTACTGATGCTCGGCTGGATGGACGACGAGGCGCTGCATCGGACCCTGACCACCGGACGCTGCACCTACTGGTCGCGCAGCCGCAGGGAGTACTGGGTCAAGGGCGACACCTCCGGCCACTTCCAGTGGGTGAAGTCGGTCGCCCTGGACTGCGACGCCGACACCGTGCTGGTCAGGGTCGACCAGGTGGGCGCCGCCTGCCACACCGGCGACCGGACCTGCTTCGACGCCGACGTGCTGCTCGTGGGCGGCGGTGACGGCGCCGATTCCGGCCCGGCCGCCTCGGATCAGTAAGGTCTGCCGCCATGGACCTCGAGACCTTCCGCAAGCTGGCGACCGACCGGCGTGTCATCCCGGTCACCCGCCAGCTCCTCGCCGACGGCGACACCCCGGTGGCGCTCTACCGCAAGCTCGCCGCCGAGCGCCCCGGCACCTTCCTGCTGGAGTCCGCCGAGAACGGCCGCACCGCCTTCCGCTGGTCCCGCTACTCCTTCGTGGGCGTCCGCTCCGCCGCCACCCTCACCGCCCGCGACGGCCAGGCCCACTGGCTCGGCACCCCGCCGGTCGGCGTCCCCGTCGACGGCGACCCGCTGGCCGCCCTGCGCGCCACCATCGAGGCCCTGCACACCCCGCACCCGGAGCACCTGCCCCCCTTCACCGGCGGCATGGTCGGCTACCTCGGCTACGACATCGTGCGCCGCCTGGAGAAGATCGGCCCGGGGGAGCGCGACGACCTGCGGCTGCCCGAGCTGACCATGCTCCTCACCAGCGACCTGGCCGTCATGGACCACTGGGAGGGCTCGGTCCTGCTGATCGCCAACGCGATCAACCACAACGACCTCGACACGGGCGTGGACGAGGCCTACGCCGACGCGATCGCCCGCCTCGACGCGATGGAGGCCGACCTCTCCCGCCCGGTCGCCCAGCCGCCCGCCGTCCTGCCGCCCTCCGAACTCCCCGAGTACACCGCCCTGTGGGGCGGGCCCGACTTCCAGGTGGCCGTCGAGGACATCAAGGAGCGCATCCGCGCGGGCGAGGCCTTCCAGGTCGTCCCCTCGCAGCGCTTCGAGACCCCGTGCACGGCGAGTGCGCTTGACGTCTACCGGGTGCTCCGGGCCACCAACCCGTCGCCGTACATGTACCTGTTCCGCTTCGAGGGGTTCGACGTCGTCGGCTCCTCCCCGGAGGCCCTGGTCAAGGTCGAGGCGGGGCAGGCCATGGTCCATCCCATCGCCGGCACCCGGCCACGCGGGGCCACCCCGCAGGAGGACCAGGCCCTCGCCGACGAGCTGATGGCGGACCCCAAGGAGCGCGCCGAGCACCTGATGCTCGTCGATCTCGGCCGCAACGACCTGGGGCGGGTCTGCGAACCGGGCTCCGTCGAGGTCGTCGACTTCATGTCCGTCGAGCGGTACTCGCACGTCATGCACATCGTCTCGACGGTCACCGGAAAGGTCGCCGAGGGCCGCACCGCGTTCGACGTCCTCACCGCCTGCTTCCCGGCCGGCACCCTCTCCGGCGCCCCGAAACCCCGGGCGATGCAGATCATCGACGAACTGGAACCGTCCAGGAGAGGGCTGTACGGCGGCTGCGTCGGCTACCTCGACTTCGCCGGTGACTCCGACACCGCGATCGCCATCCGCACCGCCCTGCTGCGGGACGGCACCGCGTACGTCCAGGCCGGCGCGGGCATCGTCGCCGACTCCGACCCGGTCGCCGAGGACCAGGAGTGCCGCAACAAGGCGGCGGCGGTCCTGCGCGCCGTACACACCGCCAACAGACTGGGCAAGTAGGCGCCCGGGCCCGGCAAGTGGGGCGCTTCTCACCCCACCCCGGGTGACCGTTCGCCCCGGGTTCAGGCGATAGTGGAGTACGTGACTGCTGTTCCTCACCCCCCATCCGAAACCGCCGCACCCGAGCGGTCCGGCCGCCGCAGCCTCGCGGCGGCGCTGCTGCTCGGTGCGCTCGGCGCGGCCGTGGCTCTGCTCTCCACCCGGCAGCGCTGGGCGGAGGGCACCGCGACGGTGGCCGGCGGCGACTTCCCGCTGACCGCCAAGGGCAGCGACGTCACGGGCGTCCCCGCGGCCCTCGCCATAGTGGGCCTCGCCGCGCTCGTCGCCGTCTTCGCCGTCCGCCGGGCCGGCCGCTTCATGGTCGCCGGACTGCTCGCGCTGTCCGGCGCCGGGATCACCGCCGCCGCCCTGCTGGGCGCCTCCGACGACTCCGCGCTCGACGACAAGGCCGCGCAGGCCAGCGGCGACACCTCCGCCACGGTCGCCGCCCTCAGCCACACCGGCTGGCCCTACGTCGCCGCGGTCGGCGGCGCGCTCATCCTGGTCGCCGGGCTGCTCGCGCTGCGCTACGGCCGCCTGTGGCCCGCGATGTCCGGGCGCTACGAGCGCGGCACCGGGGCGGAGCGGCCCCGCCGCGCACCGAAGCCGGTGGACCCGGACCGTCCCGAGGACATCTGGAAGGCGCTGGACCGCGGAGAGGACCCCACGGGGGCCTAGCGCGTCGGTGTGGCGAATCAGACGCCACCCCCGCTCATCGCACGGGTATTCGTACGGGACAATGGAGGACGAGCGTCCGTAAGGACACGTACGAGCTCGCACGGACGGCCCGTACGACACGCACCAGTCAAACGAGGAGCAAGTCATGGCGGGCAGCAGCCACGGTCACACCCCGGCCGCCTGGACCGGCGTCACCATCGCCTTCATCGGTTTCTGCGTAGCCGGTGCCTTCATGGTGATGGCGCAGCCGGTGGGCTTCTGGGCCGGAATGGTGATCGTGCTTCTCGGTGGCGTGGTCGGCATGATCATGCGCTCCATGGGCCTCGGCCAGCCGAAGGGTTCCGGAGCGCTCCAGCACACCGCCCCGGCCGTCACCCCCGAACCGGCCGCCGCGAAGAGCTGACCCGCACCTCTTCCCGAGAGGGGCGCTCCCGAGACATCGGGGGCGCCCCTCTCGCGCGTGCGGCGACCGTACGGGGCACAATGCGAGGCGTGAACGCCGACCGCCCCAGCACAGCCGCCCCGGTGCCGACCTCGCTGCGCGGACGGCTGGCCGTGCCCGCGGGGGTGCTGGCCGCGGTGGCCGGGGCCTTCGCCTATGTCGGCACCGTCGACCCCAACCAGCCCGGCCACTACCCGGTCTGCCCGCTCTACCGGCTCACCGGCCTGTACTGCCCCGGATGCGGCGGCCTGCGCAGCGCGCACGCGTTCGTCCACGGCGACTTCCTGGCCGCGCTCCAGGACAACGCGGCCGGGGTCGCCGCCTACCTGGCCTTCGCCGTGGTGTGGACCGTCTGGGTGGCGCGCGCGGTACGCGGCCGGCCCGCCCGGATCGAACTCCGGCCGGTGCAGATGTGGAGCCTCGGCGTGTTGGTGCTGGTCTTCACGGTTGTCCGGAACCTGCCGTTCGGTGGCTGGTTGCATCCTTGATCAACTAGTAAAGGTCCAGGTAGGGGCAGCGCCGTCGCACCGATGCGAGGCCTGTGCCGTCCTGCGGATACCATCGGACTGACCATGGGTTTTTTACCTGTGGGATTGACCGCCTTGAAGAACCGTCCGGAAGGGGGCCGCTCGCGTGAGTGTGCTCGACGAGATCATCGACGGAGTCCGTGCCGACCTCGCGGAGCGGCAGGCGCGCGTCAGCCTCGACGAGCTCAAGGAGCGCGCGGCGAAGGCGCCCGCCGCCAAGGACGGCGTGGCCGCGCTGCGCGGTGAGGGCGTCAAGGTCATCTGCGAGGTCAAGCGTTCCAGCCCGTCGAAGGGCGCGCTGGCCGCGATCGCCGACCCGGCCGGACTCGCCGCGGACTACGAGGCGGGCGGCGCGGCCGTCATCTCGGTCCTGACCGAGCAGCGCCGCTTCGGCGGCTCGCTGGCCGACCTGGAGGCGGTCCGGGCCCGGGTGGACATCCCGGTGCTGCGCAAGGACTTCATCGTCACGTCGTACCAGCTGTGGGAGGCCCGGGCGTACGGTGCCGATCTCGCGCTGCTGATCGTCGCCGCCCTCGAACAGTCGGCCCTCGAGTCGCTGATCGAGCGCGCCGAGTCCATCGGCCTCACCCCGCTCGTCGAGGTCCACGACGAGGACGAGGTCGAGCGTGCGGTGGACGCGGGTGCCAAGATCATCGGTGTCAACGCGCGCAACCTGAAGACCCTGGAGGTCGACCGCGCCACCTTCGAGCGCGTCGCCCCCGAGATCCCCGAGAACCTCGTCAAGGTCGCCGAGTCCGGCGTCCGGGGCCCGCACGACCTGATCGCGTACGCCAACGCCGGCGCCGACGCGGTCCTGGTCGGCGAGTCCCTGGTGACGGGCCGCGACCCCAAGTCGGCGGTGGCCGACCTGGTGGCGGCGGGTGAACATCCGGCGCTGCGGCACGGCCGCTCCTGATCACCCGCTAGGCTGAACGCGATGACTCTCACGGTGACGACGACAGTGGACCGGTACGCCCGCCTCGCGCGCGGCTGCCGGCCCCGTGGTTGCCGTGCGCCGGCCCGCCGAGTCCACGGCCGCCGCGTCCGCTACGTCATCGGCGACGAACCGGGCCAGGTGAACGGCCGTCGATGGCAGCGCGCCCCTCAGGGGCGCGGGGCCCTATCTGATCATGCGACTCCGTCGCGTGAGCGCGACCGGCCACACACGGCCTGAGGTCGTACGACGGACTCCGCCCCCACGGCGAACAGTGTCTTTTCACACGCACTCACCGTGAGGTTTCCGCATGCCCAGCGATTTCTTCTTCCCTGACCCCGAAGGCCAGGTACCTTCCCCGGAGGGCTACTTCGGCGCCTTCGGCGGCAAGTTCATCCCGGAGGCCCTCGTCGCCGCCGTGGACGAGGTCGCCGTCGAGTACGACAAGGCCAAGCACGACCCCGAGTTCGCCCGTGAGCTCGACGACCTCCTGGTCAACTACACCGGCCGCCCCAGCTCCCTCACCGAGGTCCCCCGCTTCGCGGAGCACGCCGGCGGCGCCCGGATCTTCCTCAAGCGCGAGGACCTCAACCACACCGGCTCCCACAAGATCAACAACGTGCTCGGCCAGGCCCTGCTGACCAAGCGCATGGGCAAGACCCGGGTGATCGCGGAGACCGGCGCCGGCCAGCACGGCGTCGCCACCGCCACCGCCTGCGCCCTGTTCGGCCTCGACTGCACCATCTACATGGGCGAGATCGACACCCGGCGCCAGGCCCTGAACGTGGCCCGGATGCGGATGCTCGGCGCCGAGGTCATCGCCGTGAAGTCCGGCAGCCGCACCCTCAAGGACGCCATCAACGAGGCGTTCCGCGACTGGGTGGCCAACGTCGACCGCACCCACTACCTCTTCGGCACGGTCGCGGGTCCCCACCCCTTCCCGGCCATGGTCCGCGACTTCCACCGGGTCATCGGCGTCGAGGCCCGCCGCCAGCTCCTGGAGCGCGCCGGCCGTCTCCCCGACGCCGCGATCGCCTGCGTCGGCGGCGGCTCCAACGCCATCGGCCTCTTCCACGCCTTCATCCCCGACGAGACCGTCCGCCTCATCGGCTGCGAGCCCGCGGGGCACGGCATCGAGACCGGCGAGCACGCGGCCACCCTCACCGCGGGCGAGCCCGGCATCCTGCACGGCTCCCGGTCCTACGTCCTCCAGGACGACGAGGGCCAGATCACCGAGCCGTACTCGATCTCGGCCGGTCTGGACTACCCCGGCATCGGCCCGGAGCACTCCTACCTCAAGGACTCCGGCCGCGGCGAGTACCGCGCGGTCACCGACGACGCGGCCATGCAGGCCCTGCGCCTGCTCTCCCGCACCGAGGGCATCATCCCGGCCATCGAGAGCGCCCACGCCCTCGCCGGCGCCCTGGAGGTCGGCAGGGAGCTCGGCAAGGACGGCCTGATCGTCGTCAACCTGTCCGGGCGCGGCGACAAGGACATGGACACCGCCGCGCGCTACTTCGGGCTGTACGACACCGACGCCGAGGTGGCCGCCGACGCCACCGCCACCGCCGAGATCGAGGGAGACGCCAAGTGAGCGGGAACATCCGGCTGCTGGACGAGACCCTCGCCACCGCCAAGGGTGAGGGCCGCGCCGCGCTCATCGCCTACCTCCCGGCCGGGTTCCCGACCGTGGACGGCGGCATCGACGCGATCAAGGCGGTCCTGGACGGCGGAGCCGACGTCGTCGAGGTCGGGCTGCCGCACAGCGATCCGGTCCTGGACGGCCCGGTCATCCAGACCGCCGACGACATCGCCCTGCGCGGCGGCGTCAGGATCGCGGACGTCATGCGCACGGTCAAGGAGGCCCACGAGGCCACCGGGAAGCCGATCCTCGTCATGACGTACTGGAACCCCATCGACCGCTACGGCGTCGAGCGGTTCACCGCCGAGCTGGCCGAGGCGGGCGGCGCGGGCTGCATCCTGCCTGACCTGCCGGTCCAGGAGTCGGCGCTGTGGCGGGAGCACGCCGAGAAGCACGGCCTCGCCACGGTCTTCGTGGTGGCGCCCAGCAGCAAGGACGAACGGCTCGCCACGATCACCGCGGCGGGCAGCGGCTTCGTCTACGCGGCGTCGCTGATGGGTGTCACCGGTACGCGTGAATCCGTCGGCGCCCAGGCCGAGGAGCTCGTGGAGCGCACCCGCGCCACCGGCACCGCACTGCCCGTCTGCGTCGGCCTCGGGGTGTCCGACGCGGTCCAGGCCGCCGAGGTCGCCCGCTTCGCCGACGGGGTGATCGTCGGCTCGGCCTTCGTGAAGCGGATGCTCGACGCGCCCGACGACGCGGCCGGCCTGACGGCCGTCCGGGAACTCGCCGGGCAACTGGCGAAGGGCGTGCGCGGACAGGCGTAGCGCGGTGGCCCGGTCGCCGATCGGGCTACGGGCATGACAGAACATTCGGTCACTCGAACGGGTGGACCTGGGACCGGGGAGGCGCGGTGCGCCTCCCCGGTTCGTTCTGGGGGTGTGAGCGAGAAGAATCGTGACGGAAAGCGGATGGCCCGCGAGCGGCTGGCGGTCGAGCGCGAGAAGCAGAAGGCCGCGGACAGGCGACGGCGCGCGCTGATCGTGGGCGCGAGCGTCGTCTGCGTCCTCGGCCTGGCCGCGGTGATCGGCGTCGTCGCCGCGAACGCGGGCAAGGACAAGAAGAGCGAGAGCTCCGGGCCGGTGGTGGCGCCGTCGGGCGCGCAGGGCAAGGACAGCCTCGCGATCCCGGTCGGCAAGGACGGCGCCAGGGCGACGCTCACCGTCTGGGAGGACTTCCGCTGCCCTGCCTGCCGGGCCTTCGAGACGGCGTACCGGCCCACGCTCCACGAGCTGGTCGACTCCGGCAAGCTCAGGGTCGAGTACCACCTGGCCACCCTGATCGACGGAAACCTCGGCGGCAGCGGCTCCCGGCAGGCGGCCAACGCGGCCGCCTGCGCCCAGGACGCCGGGAAGTTCCGCGACTTCCACGACGTGCTGTACGAGAACCAGCCCGAGGAGACCGACGACGCCTTCGCCGACAACGCCAAGCTGATCGGGCTGGCCGGCAAGGTCAAGGGCCTCGACACGCCGGCCTTCCGGAAGTGTGTCGAGGACGGCACGCACAACGCCTGGGTCGTGAAGTCGAACGAGGCCTTCCAGGCCGGCAGGTTCAGCGGCACGCCGACCGTCCTGCTCGACGGCAAGAACATCTACCAGGACCAGACGATGACCCCGGCCAAGCTGAAGCAGCTGGTCGAGGACGCGAACAAGGGGTAGCAGGGGTAAGCGATTCTCACGCCCCTGTTATGGAGCCGTAGCCGGGCTGGTTGCCGTCGCCCCGGTCCGGCACGGTAGCGTCGACCCTGCCATGGAAACCTTTGCCTACATTCCCAGCCCTTCGCGCGGAGTGATCCACCTCGGTCCCATCCCGCTGCGCGGCTACGCCTTCTGCATCATCATCGGTGTCTTCGTAGCCGTCTGGCTCGGAAACAAGCGCTGGATCGCCCGGGGCGGGCGGGCCGGCACCGTGGCCGACATCGCGGTCTGGGCCGTACCGTTCGGCCTGGTCGGCGGGCGCCTGTACCACGTGATCACGGACTACGAGCTGTACTTCAGCGCGGGCCGTGACTGGGTCGACGCGTTCAAGGTGTGGCAGGGCGGCCTCGGCATCTGGGGCGCGATCGCCCTCGGCGCGGTGGGCGCGTGGATCGGCTGCCGGCGCCGGGGCATCCCGCTCCCGGCCTACGCCGACGCCATCGCCCCGGGCATCGCCCTCGCCCAGGCCTGCGGCCGCTGGGGCAACTGGTTCAACCAGGAGCTGTACGGCCGCGAGACGCATCTGCCGTGGGCCCTGCACATCACCTCCTCCGAGGGGGGCCGGGTCCCAGGCTATTACCACCCGACGTTCCTCTACGAGTCGCTGTGGTGCATCGGCGTCGCCTTCCTCGTGATGTGGGCCGACCGCCGCTTCACGCTCGGACACGGCCGTGCCTTCGCCCTGTACGTCGCCGCGTACTGCGTGGGCCGCGGCTGGATCGAGTACATGCGCGTCGACGACGCCCACCACATCCTCGGTCTGCGGCTCAACGACTGGACCGCGATGATCGTGTTCCTGCTCGCGGTGCTGTACATGGTGCTCTCCGCGAAGAAGCGGCCGGGCCGAGAGGCGGTGGTGGAGCCGGGCGCCCCTGACGACGAGACCGACGGCGCGGCCGCGGCCGACGGTGCCGCCGAGGCCGGGGAGGCTCCCGGGGCGGCGGCTGCCGGGAGCGAGCCGGAAGCGCAGCCCGAGGCGGCGCCGGACGACCCGGCCGAGGACGAGTCCGGTGAGGTCAAGGACGGGGCCGGAGCGGCGCCGACCAAGAAGAGCTGACCTTCGGCCGAACGACGAAGAGGGCGCCCGACACCTGCTCGGGCGCCCTCTTCGCGTGTCACCTGTGGCTGGCCAGGGCCAGGGTTCTGCGGGCCGCTGCCACTACCGCCGCGTCGATGAAGCTGCCGTCGGGGAGGGCCTGGGCGCCCTGTTCCGTGGTGGCCGCCTTGATGATCGTTTCCGCCTGTTCCAGTTCCGCCTCCGTGGGGAGGTAGGCCCGTTCGATGATCGGGAGCTGGCGGGGGTGGATGGCGGCACGGCCCAGGAAGCCCAGGGCGCGGCCGTGAGCGCAGGAGGCGGCCAGGCCGCCCAGGTCGCGGGTGTCCGGGTGCACCGACTGGGGCGGCGGGACCAGGCCCGCGGCCCGTGCGGCGACCACGATCCGCGAACGGCACCAGTCCAGGCCGATGTCACCCCGTACGCCGAGGTCGGCCCGTAGGTCCGCCTCCCCCAGGGAGATGCCTCGCAGGGCGGGATGGGCGGCGGCGATGGCGTAGGCGTGTTCGATGCCGAGGGCCGATTCGAGGAGTGCGTAGAGGGGGAGAGTGGTGGTCCGGTCGGTGACATGGTGGATGTCGGCCGGGCCGGTGACCTTGGGCAGCCGCAGCCCGCCCAGGCCGGGGAGGCCGAGCAGGGCCGCCAGGTCGGCCTCGGCCCAGGGGGTGCCCAGGCTGTTGATCCGGACGTGCACCGGGACCGGCTGGCGGTGGGCGAGCAGGTCGGCGGTGGCGGCGCGGGCGTAGTCCTTGCGGTCGGGGGCGACCGCGTCCTCCAGGTCGATCACCACCACGTCGGTGCCCGACGCCAGCGCCTTGGTGACGACCCGCGGCCGGTCGCCCGGGACGTACAGCCAGGTCAGGGGGAACGCCGTGGCGGTCATACGGCGCCCTCCTCGCGCAGGGCCCGCAGCTGTGCCCCGGTCAGACCGAGCTCGGTGAGGACCGCGTCCGTGTCCGCGCCGTGCGGGCGGCCCGCCCAGCGGATCGCGCCGGGTGTCGAGGAGAGCCGGAAGAGGACGTTCTGCATGCGCAGCGGACCCAGTTCGGGGTCGGGCACGGTGGTGATCGTGTTCAGCGCCTGGTACTGGGGGTCCTCCAGGACGTCCCGGACGTCCTGGATCGGGGCCACCGCCGCCTCCGCCTTCTCGAACTCGGCCAGCACCTCGGCGCGGGAGCGGGTGGCGACCCAGTCGCCGACGGCCGCGTCCAGGACGTCGGCGTGCGCGGCCCGGTCTGCACCCGTCGCGAACCACGGTTCGTCGATCAGCTCCGGGCGCCCGACCAGCCGCAGCACGCGTTCCGCGACGGACTGGGCCGAGGTGGAGACGGCGACCCAGCTGCCGTCGGCCGTGCGGTAGGTGTTGCGCGGGGCGTTGTTGGCGGAGCGGTTGCCGGTGCGCTCCTGGACGTAGCCGAGCTGGTCGTACCAGGTGGGCTGGGCGCCGAGGACGGTCAGGATCGGCTCGATGATGGCCATGTCGACGACCTGGCCCTCGCCGGTGCGGTCCCGGCCGGCGAGCGCGGTCAGGACCGCGTACGCCGTCGCGAGCGCCGCGATGGAGTCGGCGAGACCGAACGGCGGCAGCGTGGGCGGGGCGTCCGGTTCGCCGGTGATCGCCGCGAACCCGCTCATCGCCTCGGCGAGGGTGCCGAAGCCGGGGCGGTGGGCGTAGGGGCCGAACTGGCCGAAGGCGGTGACCCGGGTCAGGATCAGGCGCGGGTTCACCGCGGACAGCTCCTCCCATCCCAGGTCCCACTTCTCCAGGGTGCCGGGGCGGAAGTTCTCGATGACCACGTCGGCGGTCGCGGCGAGCTTCAGCAGCGTCGCGCGGCCCCCGGGCCTGGACAGGTCGAGGGTGATGGCGCGCTTGTTGCGGCCGAGGACCTTCCACCACAGGCCGACGCCCTCCTTGGCCGGGCCGTGCCCCCGGGAGGGGTCCGGCTTGGCGGGGTGCTCGACCTTGACGACGTCGGCACCGAAGTCGCCGAGCAGGGTGGCGGCGAGCGGCCCGGCGAAGAGGGTGGCGAGGTCGATGACGCGCAGTCTGCCGAGGGGCTGGGGCGGTGTCGTCGTACTCATGCCGTGAACTGGGCGTCGATCTCCGGGCGGTACGGCATCGACGTCGACGCCCCCTCCCGCTGGACGGCGAGCGCGGCCGCGGCGGCGGCCCAGGACAGGGCCTCGCGGACCGGTTTCTCCTCGGCCAGGGCCACCGCGAGCGTTCCGACGAAGGTGTCGCCGGCCCCCGTCGAGTCGACGGCGGTCACCCTCGGCGCGGGGATCACCAGGGGCGCGGCGTCACGGGTGAGGTAGAGGCTGCCGGCCGCGCCGAGCGTGACGACGACCTGTGGCACCAGGTCGAGCAGGGCGGCGGCGGCATCACGCGGGTCGGTACGGTCGGTGAGGGCCGCCGCCTCCCGTTCGTTGGCCACCAACAGGTCCACGTTGTCGAGGAGTTCCGCGGGCAGGGGGCGGGCGGGGGACGGGGTCAGGATGGTCCGGACACCGTGCCTGCGGGCGGCCTGGGCACCGGCGACGACCGCGGGGAGCGGGATCTCCAGCTGGAGGAGCAGGGTGTCCGCGGAGGCGATGACGCCCTCGTCGCCCGGGGCGAGATGGTCGACGGTGCCGTTCGCGCCGGGGACCACGACGATCGCGTTGCCGCCCTCGTCGTCCACGACGATGTGCGCGGTACCGGAGGGGCACTCGATCGTGCGCAGCGAGTCGGTGTCCACACCGGAGTGTTCGAGGGTCTCGCGCAGCCGGGCGCCGTAGGAGTCGTGGCCGACCGCGCCGATCATCGAGACGGTGGCGCCGGCGCGGGCGGCGGCGATCGCCTGGTTGGCGCCCTTGCCGCCGGGGATCGTACGGAACTCCCGTCCCGGCACGGTCTCGCCGAGCCGGGGGGCCTTCTCGGCGTACGCGACGAGGTCCATGTTGGTGCTGCCGAGTACGGCGATATGGGTCATGGGCGGGTCGCCTCCAGGTGGGTGAGGTGGGCGAGGGCGTCGAAGCCGGTGCCGTCGAAGCCGGCGACGGAGGTGGCGAGTCGGTTCTTGAGCGGGGTGGTCCAGCGGTCCGGGAGGGCGTCGGGGTCGCCCGCGAGCAGTCCGGCGACGGAGCCGGCGGTCGCGCCGTTCGAGTCGGTGTCCCAGCCGCCGCTCACCGCACGGGTGACGGAGCCGCTGAAGTCGCCGTCCGCGTGGGTGAGCGCGGCGGCGAGCAGCGCGGTGTTGGGGATGGCGTGCACCCAGTGGTGGGTGGGGGAGTGGACGGCGTGCAGTTCGTCGACGACGGTGTCGAAGTCGGCGTGGTGTTCCGCGAGCCGGATCGCGTGGTCGACCGCCTTGGCCAGCCGGGAGTGGGGCGGGACCACCGTGCGGCCGGAGCGCAGACAGGCGTGGATGTCATGGCTGCCGGTGGCGGCGGTCGCGATGACGGCCGCCGTGAACATCGCCGCGTAGACGCCGTTGGCCGTGTGGGTGAGGGTGGCGTCGCGGTGGGCCTGTTCGGCGGCGGCGGCCGGGTCGCCGGGGTTGGTCCAGCCGTGCGCGTCGGCCCGGATCAGGGCGCCGATCCACTCCCGGAAGGGGTTGCGGTGGCGGGCGGTGTGCGGGGGTTCGACGCCGGTGAGCAGGTTGCGGTAGGCGACGCGCTCGGCGGTGAAGGTGCGGCCGGCGGGGAGTTCGTCGAGCCAGAGGGCGGCCACGTCGGCGGTGGTGAAGTCCCTGGTGTGGCGCTGGAGCAGGAGGAGGTTGAGGAGAGGGTAGTTCAGGTCGTCGTCCTCGGGCATGCCGTCGATGTTCTCGGCGAGGGAGGTGGGTGCCGAGCGGCGGTTCCAGGGGTGCGCGGAGAGGAGTTCGGCGGGGACGCCCTGGGCGGTGAAGTAGCGGTTCAGGGGCCAGTTGCCGGTGGCGCGGGCGAGGTCGCGGATGGCGTGCAGGGGCAGCTTCTCGACGGGTTTGCCGAGCAGGCAGCCGACGGCTCGGCCGAGCCAGGCGGCGTGGTAGGCGCGAGTGGACTGGGGCCGGGGGGCGGGAACGGCAAGGGGAAGGACACGGCTGGACAGCGCCCCGTCAGGGGCGCGGGGCCGGGACAGGTGCGGCTCCGCCGCGTGGGCGCGATCGGCCCCCGCGCACCCGCAGCCGCACGACGGCCCGCACCGCCCTCCCCGTAGCGCGTCCGGCCACTCAGGACACAGCGCCTTGATGTCGGCCAGATCCGTCGGCTCGTTCAACCTGCTCGGCAGGTCCGCGAGTTCGTCGAGGAGGTCCTCCGCCAGTTGCCGGAGATAGCGCGACGCCCGGTCCGGCGAGGCCCCGGCCCGGCTCGGCGCGTCCGCGCCGCCCGCCGCCCGCCACCTCGCCTCGACGGCCGACGGCTCCCGCCCGTCCTGCCGGGCCTGGCGCAGCTCGTGACCCAGCAGATCCTCCGGCTGGACCCAGGTCAGTCGGAGCAACTCGGGCCTCCGAGGCGGGCGAAGGACTCCTCGTGGGCACGGCGGCGTCCGACGTCACGGGCGAAGACCTCCCGGGCCACCCCTGCCAGGACGCGCGGCGGCTCCCAGAGGTCGAGGCGGCTCGCCTCCGCCACCCGCTTCGACCACTCCTGCGGCACCGGCGAGCCCAGCGCCCCGGCGACCGCGCCCGCCATCGTCGCGATGGAGTCGCAGTCCCGGCCGTAGTTGACGGCACCGAGCACGGCCCGCCGGTAGTCGCCGTCCGCCACCAGCAACATGCCCAGCGCGACGGGAAGTTCCTCGATCGCGTGCAGACGGGAGGGGCGGCGGGCGCCGAGCGAAGGGGACCGGTAGTCGGGGCCCACCGTGTCGTACGGGGCGACCGCCTCCCGCAGGGGGGTCAGCGCCGACTCGAAGTCGGAGTGCCGCGCGGCCACTTCACAGACCCGTTCGACGGCCTCGCGCGTGCCGTCCTTCGCCAGCGACAGGCACGTGCCGACGACGGAGTCCGGGGTCGCCCCCGGCGAGGCCGCCGCCGCCACCGCCGCCGCGAAGACGCCCGCCGCCTCCCTGCCGTACGACGACTGGTGGGCGCCCGCGACGTCCAGCGCCTCGGTGTACGCGGCCCGCGGGTCGGCCGCGTTGACCAGGCCGACCGGGGCCATGTACATCGCCGCACCGCAGTTGACGATGTTGCCGACGCCGGCCTCCCGCGGGTCGACGTGGCCGTAGTGGAGGCGCGCCGCCAGCCATTTCTCGGCGAGGAAGACACGGTGGAGGGGGAGGGTCTCCGTCTCCAGCTCGGGGATCCAGCGCGGGTTGGTCATCAGGTCCGGGACCAGGTGCTCGGCGACCGCGTACGCGTCGAGGTGGTCGCGGACGCGGTCGTACACCCGTACCAGCGCATGGGTCATCAAGGTGTCGTCGGTGACGTGCCCGTCGCCCTTGTGGTACGGCGCGACGGGGCGGGCGGTTCGCCAGTCCTCGCCGTGCCAGGGGCCGACGATGCCGTGCACGCGGCCGCCGTGGCGTTCGAGGATCTGGTCGGGGGAGTAGCCCTCGACCGGGCCGCCGAGGGCGTCACCGACGGCGGCTCCGACGAGGGCCCCGGTGATCCGTTCGTCGAGCGAAGCGCCGGTGCTTTCTTCTCCTATGGGCGTCATGCACCGAATCATCCACCTGGACGGGCCGGTTGTGTGGCTTCCAGGAGTTCGGCGAGTTCCACGAGGTCGGTGCCGGTGAGGCGGGGGAGGGCGCAGCCGGAGAGGGTGCGGCAGGCGTCCCGCCAGGACGGCGGGATCGCCTCCGCGCCGCCGAGGGCGCCGGTGAGCGCGCCGGCCAGCGCGGGGGCCGAGTCGGCGACCCTGGACAGGCAGGCGGCGGCGGGTACGGCCTCGGCGATCCGGCCGCGCGCGGCGGTGGCGAGGGCGAGGGCGACGGGGACGGTCTCGGCGGCGGCGATGCCGTAGCTGTAGACGTGGTCGACGATTTCGTGTTCGAGGAGGGGGATCAGGGCGAACGCGGTGTCGGTGGTGCCCGCGAGGGTGAGGGCGTGGCGGGCGTTGCGGCCGATCTCGGTGGGCTCGGGGAGTTCGGCGAGGGCGGCGGCCACGCAGGTCTCCACCTCGGCGCCGGTGAGGGCCAGGGCGAGGGCGGCGGCCATGGCACGGGCGCCGTGCACTCCGTCGCCGTCCTGCGTGTAGCGGGCGTCGAACTCGGCGAGGTCGGCGGCGCGTCGGGGGTCGCCGGGGTGGGCGACGGCGAGCGCGCAGGCGCGGACGCAGGCGGCGTCGTCGAAGTAGTGCGGGTTGTCGTGGCCGGTGGCGGGCGGGCGCAGGCCGGTGGCGAGGTTGCCGAGGCCGGCGCGCACGGAGATGCGGGCGCGCAGGGGGAGCACGGCGGACTCGATCTCGGGGGCGCGTTGCGCCGCGGCGGCGACCTCCGAGGCCACGGCGGTCCAGGTGAGGTCGATGGCGGCGCGGGTACGGAGCTCACGGCTGAGGTCGGCCAGGGCGGTGTCGTCGCCGGCGCGCAGCACGGCTTCCGCGGCGAAGGCCGCCCATTCGGCGTCGTCGGAGGGGCCGAGGCGCAGCGGCTCCGGAGGCTGGTTCAGGGCGATGGGGACGGGGAGGGTGGTGGTCGCGTTCTGCTCGGCGAAGGTGTCCAGTTCGCGGGTGAGGCGACGGGTCCACTCCGGCATGCGGGCGGCGCGGTGCCGGGCGGCGGGCCAGCCGGCGGCGTCGCCCGCCGCGAGGCCGAGGAAGAGGCCCTCGATACGACGCCGGCTCACTGCTGGACCTCACTCAGGACCACCTCGGTGAACAGGACGGCCGGGTCGTGGAGCGGTTCCGTCCGTCGAGCCGCTGACGTCGTCAGCAGTTCCGCCACCTCCAGTACGTGCTGTCCCGCCATCGACGGCAGGCAGCTCCCGCGGGCCGGACCGATCGCCGCCGCCCACTCCGTGGGGATCGCCCCCTCGCCCCGCGTCGCTCCGGCCAGCGCGCCGGCCACGGCCGCCGTCGTGTCCGCGTCCCGGCCCATGTTGACGGCCGTCAGCACGGCCTCCCGGAAGTCGCCGTCCGCCGACGCGTACGCGCCGAAGGCCAGGGCCACCGCCTCGGGGGCCAGGTCGGTCCACGGGTAGCCGCCGATCACCACCGCCGAGCGGACCGCTCGCTCCCCGCGGTGGGCCACCGACACGGCCCGCCGCAGTGACCGCGCCGTCCAGGAGTCGTCCGGGACCACCGCGAGCGCGGCCGCGATCACCGCCGTGGGAGGAGCCCCCGCCATCGCCGCCGCCACGCCCGCCGCCACCGCCTGGCCGCCGTAGATGCCCTCGCCCTCATGGCTCACCGAGCCGTCGATGGCGACGAGACGGGCCGCTTCCGCGGGCCGGCCGGCCGCGAAGACCCCGAAGGGCGCCGCCCGCATGGCCAGGCCGTCGCTCCAGGCGTGCCGGTGCTGGGCGGAGATCGGCGCGGCGAGACCGCGGCGGAGGTTCTCCAGCGTGCCGCGTTCGCTGAAGCCCGCGCCTTTGAAGGGGCCCTCGGCGCGGCTGGCGATCCACTCGTGCCAGGCCGCCTCGACATGGGCGGGGGTGAGCGCCGAACCGTGGCGGGCGAGGAGCAGACCGGAGAAGATCGCGTACTCCGTGTCGTCCGTGCCCGCTGGGTTGTCGGTGACGTAGCCCGTGACGCGGCCCCAGCGGGCCCGGATCTCGGAGGGCTTCATGTTCTCCGCCGGTGCCCCGAGCGCGTCCCCCACGGCCAGGCCCAGCAGCGCGCCCCGTGCCCGGTCGTGCGGTGTGGGGAGGGGCCCGTCGGGAGTGCGGACCGGCGTGGCGCAGGCGATCGATGACATGGGCGGGCCTCTCCGGGAGGGGCTTCGCGCGCGGGCGCGGAACCGTTTGCGGATGTGTCCCACCAACGGCGGTTGACCGCAGCCTCGCAGGCGTTCACATCACCCGGTCGACATCTGCGCGGCCTATCGCACGGCTGAGCGCCCAAGGGTAAAGCCGCAGGTTAGCCGAGCCTTTCCTTGCTGGCGGCAGGGAATGCGGCGACGTAGTGTTGCCGTTGTCAAAAGATAGAACATGTCCAAAGTTAGCTTTGCCTCAGCTTATTAGAGGCCTCCGTACACGACTCCGTACACGACTCCGTACACGACTCCTGGGGGACCCCGCATGGCCATCATCGAAACCGAAGCGACGCTCCACGAAGCCCACCGCGACAACCACACCCACCGGGACGTCAACGGGGGCTGGCTGCGGCCCGCCGTCTTCGGGGCCATGGACGGGCTGGTCTCCAATCTCGCGCTGATGACCGGCGTGGCCGGCGGCGCCGTCGGCCACCAGACCATCGTCATCACCGGTCTCGCGGGCCTCGCCGCCGGCGCCTTCTCCATGGCGGCGGGCGAGTACACCTCCGTCGCCTCGCAGCGCGAGCTCGTCGAGGCGGAGCTGGACGTCGAGCGCCGGGAGCTGCGCCGGCATCCGCAGGACGAGGAGGCCGAGCTGGCCGCGCTGTACGAGGCGAGAGGCGTCGAGCCCGCGCTCGCGCGGGAGGTCGCCCGGCAGCTGTCCGCCGACCCCGAGCAGGCGCTGGAGATACACGCCCGCGAGGAACTGGGCATCGACCCCGGTGACCTGCCCTCGCCGATGGTCGCCGCGGTGTCGTCCTTCGGGTCGTTCGCACTCGGCGCCCTCCTTCCGGTCCTGCCGTTCCTGCTCGGCGCCACCGCGCTCTGGCCCGCCCTGCTGCTGGCGCTCGCCGGGCTGTTCGGCTGCGGTGCCGTGGTCGCCAGGGTGACCGCGCGGAGCTGGTGGTTCAGCGGACTTCGGCAGCTCGCGCTGGGCGGTGCCGCGGCCGGTGTGACGTACGCCCTGGGCATGCTGTTCGGAACGGCCGTAGGATAGGTGAGTTGCTACTTATGCGTTGGGCCGCATAAGTAGCCGTTACTCGCTGGTTTCGAACGCTTAACCACTGGGCATGAGCCGTAAGCGCCGCAGGCAATGACGCCTGTCGTGCACCCCTGGGGTGACACGACGCTCATCCCCACCCCTCGGACCGATGGACACGGATCTGTCCCGATCGGTCCCCCTCGCCTTCACCGTCCAGCGCGGTACCCCGCCGTGAACCCCTGCGGCGTCCGCATGTTGGAACGGAGTATCCGGTTCCCGAGAACCGCTCCATCATGTAACCTGCGTGAAATTTCGCAACAAAAACGCAGAGGGCCAGCGTCGTCCCTCGGCACCTGCTATATGCCACTGACGACGACGGGAGAGCCGATGCGTACGCCGCGCCAGCCGTCCCAGCACTCCGCGAACGGCCAGAACTGGTCCTTCATGGATGCTCGCCCTGCTGCGCAGGGTATGTACGACCCCCGCAACGAGCGCGACGCCTGTGGCGTCGGCTTCGTGGCCACCCTCACCGGCGAGGCGAGCCATGCGCTGGTCGAGCAGGCGCTCACGGTGCTGCGCAACCTGGAGCACCGCGGCGCCACCGGCTCCGAGCCGGACTCCGGCGACGGCGCGGGCCTGCTCTCCCAGGTGCCCGACACCTTCTTCCGCGAGGTGGCCGGATTCGAGCTGCCGAAGGCCGGTTCGTACGCCGTCGGTATCGCCTTCCTCCCCGAGGACGGCACCCAGGACGCCGTCTCGCGGATCGAGACGATCGCGGGCGAGGAGGGCCTCACCGTCCTCGGCTGGCGCGAGGTTCCGGTCGCCCCGGAGCTGCTCGGTGCCACCGCCCGCTCCACCATGCCGGTCTTCCGGCAGGTCTTCGTCACCGACCACGCCAGCGAGGGCATCGCGCTGGACCGCAAGGCGTTCGTGCTGCGCAAGCGCGCCGAGCGCGAGGTGGGCGTCTACTTCCCGTCGCTGTCCGCGCGGACCATCGTCTACAAGGGCATGCTGACCACCGGCCAGCTGGAGCCCTTCTTCCCGGACCTGTCCGACCGCCGCTTCGCGTCCGCGATCGCGCTCGTGCACTCCCGGTTCTCCACCAACACCTTCCCGTCGTGGCCGCTCGCCCACCCGTACCGGTTCGTCGCCCACAACGGTGAGATCAACACCGTCAAGGGCAACCGCAACTGGATGGTCGCCCGCGAGTCCCAGCTGGTCTCCGACCTGTTCGGCCCGCAGGAGAAGCTCGACCGCGTCTTCCCGATCTGTACACCCGACGCCTCCGACTCCGCTTCCTTCGACGAGGTGCTCGAACTCCTGCACCTGGGCGGGCGCTCGCTGCCGCACTCCGTGCTGATGATGATCCCGGAGGCGTGGGAGAACCACGACTCCATGGACGCGGCCCGGCGCGCCTTCTACGGCTTCCACGCCACGATGATGGAGCCCTGGGACGGCCCCGCCTGCGTCACCTTCACCGACGGCTCCCAGGTCGGCGCCGTTCTCGACCGCAACGGCCTGCGTCCCGGCCGCTACTGGGTCACCGACGAGGGCCTGGTCGTGCTCGGCTCCGAGGTCGGCGTCCTCGACATCGACCCCGCCAAGGTCGTCCGCAAGGGCCGGCTGCAGCCCGGCAAGATGTTCCTCGTCGACACCGTCGAGCACCGCATCATCGAGGACGACGAGGTCAAGGCGACCCTCGTCGCCGAGCAGCCGTACGAGGAGTGGCTGGAGGCCGGCGAGATCGAGCTCGGCGACCTGCCCGAGCGCGAGCACATCGTGCACACCCACGCATCGGTCACCCGCCGCCAGCAGACCTTCGGCTACACCGAGGAGGAGCTGCGCGTCATCCTGGCGCCGATGGCCAAGGCCGGCGCCGAGCCGATCGGCTCCATGGGCACCGACTCGCCGATCGCCGCGCTGTCCGCCCGCCCGCGGCTGCTGTTCGACTACTTCACCCAGCTGTTCGCGCAGGTCACCAACCCGCCGCTGGACGCGATCCGCGAGGAGCTGGTCACCTCCCTGCGCTCGTCGCTGGGCCCCGCGGGCAACCTGCTCGAGCCGACTGCCGCGTCCTGCCGCAGTGTCGTGCTGCCGTTCCCGGTGATCGACAACGACGAGCTGGCCAAGCTCATCCACATCAACGCCGACGGCGACATGCCCGGCTTCAAGGCCGCGACCCTCTCCGGTCTGTACCGGGTCTCCGGCGGCGGCGACGCGCTCGCCGCGCGCATCGAGGAGATCTGCGCCGAGGCCGACGCCGCCATCGACAACGGCGCCCGGCTCATCGTCCTGTCGGACCGGCACTCGGACGCCGAGCACGCGCCGATCCCCTCGTTGCTGCTCACCGCGGCCGTCCACCACCACCTCATCCGCACCAAGCAGCGCACCCAGGTGGGCCTGCTCGTCGAGGCCGGTGACGTCCGCGAGGTCCACCACGTCGCCCTGCTGATCGGCTTCGGCGCCGCGGCCGTCAACCCGTACCTGGCCATGGAGTCCGTCGAGGACCTGGTCCGCGCGGGCACCTTCCTGCCGGGCATGGAGGCCGAGACGGCCATCCGCAACCTGATCTACGCCCTCGGCAAGGGTGTCCTGAAGGTCATGTCCAAGATGGGCATCTCCACGGTCGCCTCCTACCGCGGCGCCCAGGTCTTCGAGGCCGTCGGTCTCGAAGCGGGCTTCGTCGACAAGTACTTCAACGGCACCGCCTCCAAGATCGGCGGCGTCGGCATCGACGTCATCGCCAAGGAGGTCGCCGCCCGCCACGCCAAGGCCTACCCGGCCTCCGGCATCGCGCCGGCCCACCGCGCCCTGGACATAGGGGGCGAGTACCAGTGGCGCCGCGAGGGCGAGCCGCACCTGTTCGACCCGGAGACGGTCTTCCGCCTCCAGCACTCCACGCGCGCGAACCGCTACGACATCTTCAAGAAGTACACGGACCGCGTGAACGAGCAGTCCGAGCGCCTCATGACGCTCCGCGGCCTGTTCGGCTTCAAGTCCGACCGTCCGTCGATCTCCATCGACGAGGTCGAGCCGGTCTCCGAGATCGTCAAGCGCTTCTCCACCGGCGCCATGTCGTACGGCTCCATCTCGCGCGAGGCCCACGAGACCCTCGCCATCGCCATGAACCAGCTGGGCGGCAAGTCCAACAGGAGGACTGGGTGC
>NZ_JBEYFC010000030.1:0-34798 GCF_040634175.1 Streptomyces sp. NPDC007162 | reverse complement strand
GTGTAGAAGTCGGTCCAGCTGTGCTTCTTCGTGAACGGCGAGGCCTCGTTGAGCCATCACGGCCTCGAGCTGCGGATCCCAGGGCGAAGACACAGGGGCCCCCGTCAGCGGGGTAAGTCGGTCGGCGGGCAATTGTGCCAGTGCGTTGAGGTAGTCCGTGCTGTGCATGCGCCAAGGGCGAGCGCCCAGCCGGATCACCCGTTCCGCGATGGCGACGCCGGGCCAGTCGAAGTCGCCGTGGTAGGCGACGTCTGCACCGCTGGCGACGAGCCGTCGCAGTAGTTCCCAGCCCGCCGCAGACGGGTTGCCGCTACCGCACACCAGGACGCCGGGCAGGCCATACCGCGCGGCCGCCTGAAGCACTTGCGGGTTCTCGCAGAAATACACAGTTGTTCCCGGCGCTGTCAGAGCGACATCGGGGACAGTGCGCAGCTCCTGAAGGGTCAGGTGTGTCACCAGCGACAGATCGCTGCGCGTGCGCATCATCATCGCCCAGGGATGGGTTCCGGGCGGGTCCAGCTTCCACACCATGACGGTTCCCGACAGGGTGTCTGTGCTGACGCCGACCCGCTCCCACAGCAGCCGGCGGCTTGCGGCCGAGTCGGGCGACGGCAGTGTGCAGGCTGCCGCAATGGCCTTGAGGACCAGCATGCCGGTGAGACGGCCCTCGTCGAGTCCGTGGGCATCGCCGGTCGTGTGCGCGGCGAGCTCGCTCAGCTCCCACTGCTTCACAGCCTCTGCTCCGGTGCCGGCAGGGGCATGAAGGGGCGTGTTCGTGAGCGCGGCGATGGTGCGTACGGCGTTGCTGAGGGCGGTAGCGGCTGCTTCGATGCCGGCCCGGGTGAGGATGCCGGTGCTCCTCAACTCCGCGAGCCAGTCGGCGATCCAGCCCGCGTGGGCCAGGCCTGCACGGGTGAGGTCGCCGTCCAGCTGCTGCCAGAGCGCGGTCCACGCTGTCTGCTGTGCCTCTTTGGCGGATGTCCGGTCCTGCAGGGGCCGGCCGGTCAGCTCCGCCACGACGCTGACAAGGCCGCACTGGGCGGCCGATGCCCTCAAGGCCGCGTCCAGGGCGCCCAGTTGGATGCGGCGCAGGCCGGGCTCGAGCCGGGTGCCGAGCAGTCCTCCCAGCTGCTTGGCGCCTTCGGCGTCGAGCTGGGCCTGCACGGTTCCGGTGGGGGACAGGCGGTTGCGCTCCAGCCGTCTGCGGGCGGCCTCCCACAGCGCGGTGAGGCTGGGGTCGTCGAGGTAGCTGCGGACGGGGGCGGGCAGCTGGGGGAGGGAATGAGGGTTCATGATGCGGCGCGCAGATGGCGGTTGCGGCCGTCCCAGTGGACGTGGGTAGTCACGGCCGCGGTGCCTTCGGCGCGGCGCACTTCGTAGGTGTCCAGGGCGGGAACCTCGGCGAAGAATCCCCACAGGGCGTGGCCGGTCATGACGAAGTCGAGGTCCAGGCGGACCAGAAGCGCCATCAGTTCACCGATGGTCCGGTGGTCGACTTTGGCGAAGGCGTCGTCCAGGAGGATCAGCCGCAGGGCCCGGCCGGTGTCGGGCAGGCTGCTGAGGTAGGCGTCGGCGGCGGCGAACAGGGTCACGTAGGACACGAAGCGGGTCTCCCCCTGCGAGAGCTTGGCCCGGCGGCTGATCTTGCGTTCCTGGCCCGGTTCGGGACCGGTGATGAAGGCGTCCACGACATGCCAGGCCCGGTAGTCGAGAGCCGTGTGCAGGTGGGTGGCGTATCCGGCCTGGGGGTCATCGCTGTAGGCGGCGTCCACGAGTGCCTTGAGCCGGCTGATGAGTTCCTCGGATTCCGCTTCGCGCAGCACATGGACGTCGCGTTTCATCAGCTCTTTGATCCGCGTGATGTGCTCGCCTGCCGAATCGGCCAGCCGCCAGCGGATCTTGACGCCGATGCCGTGGCTGGTGGTGATGGGCTGCAGCGAGGTGTTCATCGCCTTGACCAGGCCTTCGGCCTCTAGGATGCGGTTGCGGAGTTCTTCGGCCATCCCGCCCAGGACGAAGTGGTGGAAGGCCGTGCGCTCACGCTGGGTCAGCGCGCTGCGTCCGCGGTCGCGTCGTTCCCGCAGTTCGGCTGCGGCATCGGCGATGTGGCGCCGTCCGCCGGCATCCGTCAGTTCCACGACATGCAGGTCGTCCTCGATCGTTACGGTCACGTCGTAGGCGCCCGCGGTGTTGCGTTCCAGTACCGACTGGGCGCGTACCAGCGCGGTGGCATCGGCGGTGCTCTCCGGCCGCTGTACCGCTGCCCGGACCTCGCGCACCGCAGCCAGGACGTCGTCCGCACCGGCGCTCGCCGACAGCAGTACCGCAGGAGCAACCGTGCCCGGGACCAGGGCCACGGCCAGAGCCGGATGGCCCAGGCGCCGGTGCAGCGCCTGGGCCTGCTGGACGAGAGCCGCCCGTGCCTCTTGTGCTTTCTCCCGGGCGCCCTGCGCCTTCTCCTTGGCCGCGGCCACCTGGCCGGTCAGGTCGAGTACCTGGCTGTTGGTGCGCTGCAGGATCGCCTTGGTCTGCTTCAGCTCCCGTTCGGCTGCGTCGAGACGGTCGTGCACCTCCTGCGGGCTGGATCCGAGGCTCTCGCGCAATGCGGCCAGCGCGGAAGCCTCCCGCGACCAGTCCAGGCCTGCCGACTCGGCGTGCCCCTCTGCCTCACTGCGCCGGTCGCGGACGGTGCGCAGGCGCGCCAGCAGAAGCTCCCGGCGGGCCAGATGCTTCTTGACCGCTTCGCCGGCGCGGTCCACATCCCGGCACATGGCCTGCGACTGCTCCGCACAGGCCTGCATGGTCCGCAGACCCTCTGCGTCGTCGGGCATTCCCAGGGCCGCACAGACCTCGCGGTGGCTGTGCTGGCGGGCCGTCCAGGCCCGCTGCATCCGCTGGGCCTCCTCCGCGAGCGCGCCTGCTTGCCTGCGGGCGGCGACGGCGTCCGTACGGGCTGAGGCGGCCTGCAGGCGCAGCGTCGCGAGCTGCACGGAGCGCGGAGCCTCCACCAGGTGGCTCTCCAGGTCCCGCAGCCCGGCCTCCAGGGCGTCCTGCTGCTCGCTGCGCTCCTGTGCCGCCTGCTGCAACTGTTCGAGCAGGATGTCGATCTCGGCGAGACGGGCCGCGCGGGCGGCCGCCCGCGCCCTGGCGCCGATGTAGCGGGCGCTTGCGGGCAGGTGACGTCCCCTCAGAGGACCGTTGCCCCACGAGCCGTCGGGCGCCACCCAGGTGGGGTGCCCCGGACTCAGGGCGATCTGATCCAGGACGGCGTTGACGCGTGCCACCTCCTTGCTGTCGCTCCCGGCCGGGACCAGCAGCGTGCGCAGTGAGCGCAGCGCCGGGGGACCGCCGGCTGTCACCAACAGCTGGCCGCTTTCGGCGACCACGTCGCCGTCCTGCGTGAGGACGCCGTACAGCAGCCCCGAGGCCAGCAGGGCGCCCTCCAGGCCGGCCCGCACCCCTGCGTCGACCTCGGTACGGAACTCCAGCAGCTGCCACAGCGCCGGTGCACCGGCAGGCGGGCTGTCCAGCCAGTCCGGCACCGCCGGCGGCACATCGCGCTCCCGGCGCAGTTCCCCGGCTTCGGCCAGCAACTGCTCGCGCCGGGCGTTGTCCTGCTGTGCCTGTGCGACCAATGCGGCCGTCTGCTGGGCGTGCAGGGCCCGGGCAGGCGCGGCCACCTGATGGGCAAGGGCGTCCAGGCTGGCCAGTTCACGGTCGGCGTCCGGGCTGGCCGGCACGTCACCGGCCAGGGCTTCGATGTCGTCCAGAAGGGCGGCGACGGCCGTGCCGTGCCAGTCGACGTCGCCCAGCAGACGCTGCGAGCGCGAGGACGCGGTCCAGGTCCGCCAGGCCACGGCCAGCTTCGCCGCCGCTTCATCGCGGTTGCTTTCTGCTTGCTGCGCTTTGTCTTCAGCCGCGGAGGCGTCTTGGGCGGCGTCTTCGGCCCGGTCCTGTGCGCGCCGTACTTTCTCGAGAGCGGAGACCAGTTCCCGGGCCTCGCCGGCGCGTGCGGCTGCCTGCTGGGCCCGGGTGGCCGCAGCCGAGCGCAGCGCGGGGACCGCCGCGAGCAGGGCGTCGATGGTCGCGGTGATGCCGTCCGGGGCGGGCATGAGAGGCAGTGCCGCCGGGCGGCTGACGGGCTCCGGGTCGGCATCCGCGCTGGTGCGCACCGGCTCCACCACGAGATCAGGCTCCCGCACCTCGAAGTGCGGGGCAGCGGGCAGCGAGGTGTTGAGACCTGCCCCCACCAGGAGTTCACCGGCCTGCTGGACGATCTGGGCCGCCTCGTCTGCCGCGCTCTTGGCGTCCTGGGCCGCTTCGTTGCACGCGTCGGCGGTGCGCTGTTCCTCCTCACGGGCCCCCTCGGCGGTGGCCATGGCGTTGCGGGCGGCCGCTTCCAGAGCCTGCAGGGTGCCGAGGCGTTCGCTGAGCTCCCGGGCAGCCCTGTACTCGCTCGACTGGCGGATTCCGGCGACGGTTGCTTCCAACTCGTCGCGATAGCCGTCCAGTTCGCGGACCTCGGCTACCGCGTCGGCATGGTCGCGGACGAGCTGGAGGTGTGTCTCCTCCCGCTGTGCGGCCCTCGCGTCGGTGTCCCGGGCCAGGACAGCCGCAGCCTGAGTGCGGTCACTGGCGTCGATACAGACGCCCGTGGCGTAACGGGTATAGACCCTGAGGAAGTCGGCGACGTGACCGTAGGCGGTTTCCAGCCGGGCCAGCGCGGCCCGGGTCTCTTCCAGCCCGTCGAGTTCCTCACCCGCCGTGGCGATGGCCTTGTCGGACAGCGGGGGCAGGGCGTCGGAAAGGATCTGGGGCAGGCGGCCTTCGTCGATGCGATTGCCCACGTCGGGCGAGCGCAGCGTGTGCAGCAACTGCAGCAGTCCCGTATACCGCTCGCGTCCCTGGTCGCCGTGGAGCCCGAAGACGGCCGTGCGTACCCGGTCGCGGTGGACGTCGGGAGATGAGGTCAGACGGTCCGCTCCGATGACGGCGGCCAGGCCTTCCTTCGACAGCGGGACCCGGCTGGTGTCGAGAAGGACCAGGTCCTCATCGACCCGCAGAGGGGTGAGGAAGTACCAGGCCTTCGCCTCCGCGGCACTGTGCGAGAAGCGGATCAGGGCGCCCGCGGTCAGGAACTCTGTGCGCTGCTCACCGCCGGCGTCCTCCACGGCACGGGTGAGCTCCAGCCACACATACCCGAGCCGGTTGGCCTGGCCGTCGCCGCCCGCCCGCATCAGGTCCTCCAGCCGGACCTTGCCGGACCCGGTGGCATCCATGCGGCGCCGGTCGGCGTCCAGGACGAACGGCAGCAGCATCTCCAGGGCCCGGGACTTGCCGGACCCGTTCGATCCCCGCAGCACCAGGCGGCCGCCCGAGAGATCGAAGCGCTGGTCGAAGTAGAACCAGACGTTGACGATTCCCGCCCGGTTCAGCCGCCACCGGTAGGGATGGGACGCGCTGGCGGGCGCTCGGCCGCCCGCGGGGCTGTCGGCTGTGCGCGGGCCGGGGAAGACAAGGGCACTCACAATGCCTCCCTGAGGAAGGACTCGGTGAACAGCACGTCGGAAGGCGGCGCGCCGGCGCTGTCGGGCGGTGGATCGGCCAGCCGCCGTGCGGCGCGCGTCGGCTGGGCCTGCGGTTCGGGCCGGTAGCGGGCCGCTGCCGGATGCAGGACCAGTCCTTCGGGCAGGCTGCGGGCCAGCGACATGGATTCCAGCAGGGCCACGACCTCCTTCTGCAGACGGGCCGGATCGGCGGTGTAGGCACCGGCCCAGGCCTTGGCGTAGCGCGAGGCCAGGCCATCCAGTTCACTGCGGACCGTGTCCCATGGCGTCAGCAGGCCCGGAACATCTGCCGCAGTCCCCGGGACGTGGTGACCCGCCGCCGGCCGGGCCAGATCGGTCAGCGCATCGGTCAGCAGCAGCGCTGCCTGGCGCACGGTACCCGGGCCTGGATAGGCCACATCGCTGAGGGTTCCTTCGGTGTCGTAGGCCAAAGCCCCCTCCGCTCTGACCTCCAGCGTCAGCCCGAAGTGCTCCTCCAGAAGGCGCGTCAGCTCCGAGCGTTCCCGGGAGAGGACATCACGCTCGTCTTCCGGGAGCTCTTCCCGCTTCACCAGCGGGTTCTCCACCAGACGGCGCCGCAGACTGCGCCGGGGCTCGGACGCCCCGCTCGGCGGCTGATCCGCCAGGTCGGCCAGGGAGGCCACATTGCGCAACGGGCGGGGCAGCACGTGCGGCAGCAGGGGGCGGTGGATCTGCAGCACCCCTTCCTCGCGCCGTTCACTCCAGGCGGACAGCGATCCGTCGGTCTCGGTCAGCACACCCCAGTCGATGAGAAGCCCGACGGCCTGGACCAGGCGGCGGTTCTCCGAGGGCGTGTCGCGCAAGTCGACACCGGCCGAGGCGGCATCGGCCCGTACCTGTTCGACCAGCGAGGAGATCAGCAGCCACTCCCCGGTACCGGGTGTGAGCAACGCGGCGCAGGCCAGCGAGAACAGTGCATAGGTCTGCGGGGTGAAGGGCGGGCTGTCTCCCCGCTGGGCGGGCCGCAGGGGGCTGTCCGGGCTCGGAGGTGTCTTCACCAGCCGGGCAAAGGAGGTCTCGATGATGAGGTGGTATCCCAGGAGCTTGGCGAAGGTGGAGCGCAGCGCGGCGGAATGCCTGCGGACCACGGTCAGTTCGTCCGGCTGCCGGTGTGATGTCAGCACGGGACAGGCCAGCAGGGTGCGGGCGGCCAGACGCCGCTCCGCGGCCTCGTGCTGAGCGGTGGAGCCGGGCGGCCTGTTGTCCGCGCTCACCGGACGCCTCCTGCGGCCGAGGGCGGCTGCCGGTCCTCGTCCGTGCCGGCGGTGAGTTCGTCTGCCGCGCTTTCGGCCGGTGGGTCACCGGGGCGGGCCTCGTCGGCGGCCGAGGCTTTGAGAACCAGACGCAAGAAGGTCGTGTCGCCGTCGTCCGATTTGATCACGGTGTCGGTGTCCGACTCCGCGACGTCGACGGCGACGTGGAGATCGATGTCCTCCACGCGCACGGTTTGTGACGGGCTGAGTTCCTTGGCCAGTGCCATGGACACCAGTTCCAGCAGCAGGTCACGGGCCGCGGGAGTGAGGTGTGCTCCGTCCAGCGCTCCGGCAGCGGCGAGTTCGGCCCCGGCCGTTTGGCGGGCCGCGAGTTCCTGCGCGGCTTCCTCCTGCAGACGGGCGATGTCCATGCCGGGGTCGGGCACCCGCGCGGTGCGGCCGCGCGCCGTGCGGTCGCCGCGCTCCCGCAAGGAGACCGGGACATCCACCGGGCCGGCGTCCCACCACGACGTCGAAGCGGTGTCGCGGGGGTCGGCCTCCTCGGGACCGAAGCTCACATGGCGCGCGGGGTAGGCGCCGAAGGCGGCCGCGAAGCCGCGGTGGGCCTCTTCGACACTGGCCTGTGCGAACAGGCCGGCCAGGTGCATCAGGTCGCTGCGCCTGGCCCCGCCGGTGCCGCCGGGGGTGAGCATGCGCCGCGCGTTGGTGAGCAGCTGCCCCAGAGCCGACTCGGCCGCGGCCCGCAGCTGCGCCGGGCCGGACATGCCGCTGTCACCGCCGCTGTACCAGGCCAGCAGCTCCGCCCAGTCGTTGTACTGCCGTCCCGGCAGCCGCTCGACCGGGGCGCCGTCCGCGGAGGCCAGGCCCGGCAGGCTGTCCAGAGCGCTCAGGACGTGGTCCAGGACCGGCTGGAGGTCTTCCAGGCATTTCAGGACCGCGGGGGAGTGCCGGGAGACGTCGGTGTCGATGAGGTGGACGTATTCCAGCAGCAGGCCCTTGAACGACGCGTACTCCTCACCGGCCAGGTCGTAGCGCACCAGCACGGACGACAGGTAGGCGTAGAAGTCGCGGATGCTGTCGGCGAAGTACGCCTGGTTGGTGAAGACGGTCGTGACGTCGGCCGCCAGAGCCTCGGCGTCGATGGCGCGGGGACGCTGTGCCCGGCTGAGGATCTTCGACAGCAACACGGCCATGCTGCCGAGCAGTTCGCGTGCCACCTCCCGTGCCCCGTCGCGCATCTGCAGGACCTTGGTGACCTGCCGGTGGACCGTGCCGCCGAGCCGGGTGACCTGGAAACGGGCCCGGGTGTGGCGCAGCGCGGCGACCGTGGGGACACGGGGATCGCGCGTGGACGGCATGAGGTTCTTCCAGCGGACCAGGCTGGCGCAGCGGGCCTCCGCATCCTCCGGGGACAGAGCGATACCGCGTTTCGCCAGGGCCTCACTGACCTCCGCGGCGGACAGGTCGGCCAGCAGCGTCTGCGTGAACTGGTCCATGACGGCGAGGTATTCAGCCGCGTTGTCGGCCGTCACATACCGGAAGAGGTCGCGCCGCTCGTCTAACTCGTCTTCGGAGCCGTCTTCGCCCCCGAAGTAGCCTTCCTCCACTCCCGTCCCCCTCTGGCTGTTTCTCGGCCGCAAGGGGCCAGGAAGGTATTTATGATCAGATTAGGGCGGGAAGCATCCGCTTCCCGGCGATCGATTAGCAAGGACTGAAAATGATCGGATTTTGACAGAGTGTCAGCGGAGCAGGTCGGAGGGATCGTCCGGGAGGGAGAGGCGCCGGCCCGCATCCCGCATCTGCCGCACGAGCCCGTACCGGCGCGGTGCTGTGCCCGGCGCTATGCCGGATGCCGTACCGCTGTCAGTCACGACACGGTGGGCGAAGCGGGCGGTCATGCCAGGTCCGCGAGGTTGTGCAGGTCGTCGCGGACGAGGCTGTCGCGTTCTGCTGCGGTGAGCCAGCGTGCCGTCGAGCCGCGATGGTCCTTTTCTACCCACAGCACGTCGTGCACGGTCTCGGCGACCGGCCGCAGGTGGCTGATGACGGCCAGGAGCTTGTCGGTGCCGACATGGGTGCGCAGTACCTGCAGGGCGCTGTCGAGGGCGGCGGTGTCCAGGGTGCCGAAGCCTTCGTCGAGGAAGAGGCTTTCCAGACGGGTGCCGCTACGGCCGTGCATCTCCATCAGCGCGAGGGAAAGGGCCAGCGAAGCCTGGAAGGTCTCTCCGCCGGACAGGGTGCGCGAGCTGCGGCGGGCATGGCTTGAAAGGCTGACGATGTCGAAGTCGTCGGCGAACCCCAGCCGGCCGCCGGACAGCTGCTGCAGCAGTTCGCTGCCGTGCGCGAGCAGGGCGCGGGTGCGCAGGTCGGTGAGGTGGCCGAGGAACTTCCCGTCCGTCAGGTGAGCGCTCACCGCCTGCCATGCGGCCAGCTGGCGCTCGCCGGCGGTGATCGCTGCCGTCAGCCGGTCTTTGTGCGGGACCTGGGACAGTGCCTTTTCCTCGTCCTGCAGGGCGCGCTGGGCCTCGTTACGCAGGGTGCCGGCCTGGCTGCTCAAGCCGTCCAGGAGAGTGGGGTCCAACGGATCCGTCTCGGCACTCACCTGCAGGACCGCAGTGTCGGGGTAGGCAGCGGTCACCGCTTCCGCGTGCACGGACAGCCGCGTGGTGAGCTCCGCCATGGCTGCGCGCGCTGCGGTGTCGTGTTCGTCCAGGGCTGCCAGCAACAGGGTGCTGACCCTGTCCAGGGCCGCGGCGTACTCCTGAGTGGCCGTGAGGTCGTGCGTCTCGGCCGACGCGGGCAGCGCGGGACGCTGTGCCTCCTCGATGAGCGCGGCCGCGCCGAGCGCGCTGTCCGCCCATCGCTGCAGCCTGGCCCCGAGTTGGTGCAGAGGTTGGGCAACCTCCTGCTGCCAGCGTTCGTTCAGCTCACCCCGTGTGGTCAGCAGCGATTGCACCAGCTCGCTCAACTTCTCCTGCCGCTCGGACAGCTCCTGTTGACGCATCTGCTCGTGCCGCACGGCTTCGGCGGCAGCTTCCAGCTGTTCAGGGACGGGGAGCGTCGGCTGCTGGGGCAGATGCGCATGCGCGAGTTCGGGCAGTGCGGACACACGCGCCATCAGACCGCGCCGCTCGGCCTCCAGACGCTCGGCGGTCTGGTGCGCCTGGACATACCGTTTTTGTGAGGCGAGCGTGGCCGTTTCCAGCGAAGCCCGCGCGGCGCCCAGCTCGGCCTCCTGCTGCGCCAGCTCATTCCTGCCGGCGACGGCCGCCTCCTGCATCTGTGCGACACGGCCGCGGGCGTCACGCAGCAGGACATCCGCCAGGTTCTCCTGCTCGGCGGCTGCCGGCGGCGCGGATTCGGCCATGCGGGTCAGAGCTGCTGCGGCAGCACTCTCCAATTCCTTTGCAAACACAGCGGGCTGAGGGTGACCGCTGCATGCGGCGAGTTCCTGGGCCCCCTCTCGTACCGGGAACAACGAAGCCTCCAGCAGGGCGGCGGCTTCCTGCACGTGGCGCCGGTGTTCGTCCTGGGCTGCCTGGAGCTGTTCGATCTCGAGCCCGTGCAGGGCGTGTTCCCGCTCGGTGTCGGCCAGTACGGCGGAGGCCTTCTCCACCGTGGCCTTGGCGCGGGTGAGGGCCTCGGCGTTCTGCGGCTGCGGCGGCCGGTAGTTCTCCGGCAGCGTCCTGGCGCAGACGGGGCAGCCGTCTCCGGCGGCCAGCCCGTCGCCGGCCCTGTGTGCCGCCTCCTGACGGTGGATGCCGTCCAGCACGTCCTGCGCCCGCGCCTGCGCGGCCCTGGCCTCGTCCAGGTCGCTGCCGGGAGGCGCCTGCAGCAGGGCGGTGAGTTTGTCCTGCGTGAGGGTCTGGGCGGCATGCTGCTGGGCGAGTGCGCCGGCTGCTTCGCCGGCGCGGCGGACGGCGGTCGTCAGTGTCTTCAGCGCTGCGGCGGCCCTGGCCGTTTCGTCCTCGGCGTCCTGCAGCTGCCCGCGCAGTTCCTCGATGTGCTGCTCGCACTCCTGCAGTTCGCCTGCGCGCCGGGCAAGGTCTTCTTCTTCGCCCTCCAGCTCGGCGAGGAGCTCGGCGTGCGCGGTTTCCCCTTCGGTGAGGGCGGTGAGCTGGCCGGGCAGATCCCGAAGGACCTGGGCAACACCGGCCAGGGCATCGGGCGCCAGGCCGGCCGCGGCGGCTGCATCCCGCTCGGCGGTCACGGCCTGAAGATCGGCACGGGCCGTGCCCTCGGCCTCGGTGTTGGCCTCCTGCAACTCCTGCAGTTGGTCCTGGGCCTGCCGGACGGCGGCGGTGATGCTGCCGTAGTCCGGGACGCGGCGCCCGGTGAGCGCGAAGGCGGCATCTGCGGCCAGGCGGGCCTGCTGCCTGGACTGCGCCGTCTGGGTCTGCAGGCGGCGCAGCTCGGTCAGCCGGCCACCGAGGTCCCCAGCACCGGAGTCGGCCCGTTCGCGGCGTTCCCGGGCCGCTCGTGCCTGAGCGCGCGGATCGTCGTGCAGCCGGGCGTCTTCGCGTTGCGCCTGGCTGATGAGGTCCTTGAGACGGCTGCTGGAGTCGATGGCGAGCTGTCGCACGCGCTGCAGCTCGTCGACGCCGAAGAGGGACTTCAGGATGCCGGTGCGCGCGGCGTCACCGGCGTTGAGCAGTTCGTCGAAGCGCCCCTGCGGCACCAGGACGGAGGACTTGAAGGTGACGTAGTCGATCCCGATGAGCTTGCGGACGGCCTCGTCGACGGCGCCCACCCCGTCGGTGTGCCGACCGTCCGGGTCTGTCAGCCGTGCCTGGGTGCGGCGGGTCTCGTGGAAGACGCGATGGACCGTCCACTCCCGGCCCTCCACCGAGAACACCAGGTCGACCATCATGGCCGGACAGTCGTCGGAGCGCAGCTGTGCGACGCGGTCGGTCCAGGAGCATTTGCCGTATAGGGCGGCCGTGACGGCTTCCAGGATGCTGGTCTTGCCCGCGCCGGTGTCACCGAGGATGCCGACGAGGGCCTTGCCGGTAAAGTCGATCGTGCAGGTGCCGGGGTAGCTGCGGACTCCCGAGAAGGTCAGGCGGACGATCTTCATGAGGCGGCCTCCGTGGTGCCGTGGGCGGCGCTGGTCCAGGGTGTGGCGAGGGCTTCGCTGAGAAGCTGCTCGGCGGGGGAGGCCGGCAGCACGGAGTCGGATGCGTTCAGCAGACCGGCGAAGGCGGCCACGACCTCGTCGGCGCTCTGCCCGGGCGTGCCGGGATCGGCGAGGTAGGCGCTGAACGCCGCCGTGATGTCCAGGGCTTCGTGTTCGGCGGCGTCGGCGTCCGTCAGGACAGTCGCCCGGGTGGCCGTGCAGTCTTCCTCGACCTCCACCAGGACTGCCTCCGGGACGAGTTCGGCGACCTTGTCCCCGAGCCGGGGGACGGGCTCGTCGCTGCGGATGACCGCCTTGAGGTAGACGCCGCTGTACTGAGCTGCGTCGGTGCGCAGTTCTTCGAGGGTGCCGTGGAAGCGGGCCAGGCGGCGCCCGGAGTGCAGCGTGTGCGGGGTGATGAGGGTGCGTCTGCCGGCGGCCGCCTCGACGACGGTGACGCTCTTGGTCTCCTCGCTCTCGCCGAAGTCCATCTGCAGTGGGCTGCCGGCGTAGCGGGCGGGCAGCCGGCCGCTGCCGACGGGCTGGGGTTTGTGGATGTGCCCGAGGGCGCAGTAGGCGACCTGCGGCAGGGCGTCGGGGTCGGTGGCGTAGGGCTCGCGCACCTCCCACATCCGCTCGCTCTGGCCCGGCACAGCGCTGGCCACGAATTGGTGGGCGGTGAACAGCAGCACGTCCCGGCCGGGCTCGTAGCCGTCGTGCAGCCGGGTGAGCAGCCCCTCCTGCAGTTCACGCAGGCCAGCCGCGTAGGCGCCCTCGGTGGTCCCGAACCCGGGGAACAGGTGCAGGTAGCGGTTGGGGTGCACGTACGGCAGGGCGGCCAGGCGGATGCGTTCGCGTCCGTCGCGGCTGTCGAAGTTGAGCACCGTGCCCGGGTCCGTGTCGCCGCGGCTGTGTACGAACTGCAGACGGCCCTGGTCGGCGTCGGGCCGCAGAGTGCAGACGTAGTTCAGCAGGTCGAACAGTTCGGGGGAGTCGTGGTTTCCGCCCAGGACCACGGTGGGTGCGATGCGCGCCAGGGCGTCCAGGCAGCGCATCGCGCGCAGGATGTCCTTGTGCGCGGGCCGGTAGGAGTCGAACAGGTCGCCGCTGTGCACGATCAGATCCGGCTGTTCACGCTCGGCTATGGCGGTGATTTCGGCCAGGACGGCGTCGAATTCCTCGTCCCGGGAGCGGCGCGCCATCGTGCGGCCCAGATGCCAGTCGGATGTGTGCAGGGCTTTCATGAACGGCTCCCCTCAGTGCAGGCAGGACTGCCCGACGCCTCCTGCAGCGGCGGCAGTTGGCGAAGTGCCGACGACTCTACAGCAGGAATCACAGGAGAAAACTGGAAAACACTGGAATGCGGTAGGGTGGGTGCCATGCACGAGCATCTGGACGCACTCGAAGAACGCATGCAACAGCTGCAGCAGGCCATGCGGCGTGCCCAACTGGCCCGTGACAGCGACCAGGTCAAGCACCTCCGCGACGAACTGCGGCGCACCCAACGGGCCTGGGACGCCCTGTTCGAGCAGACCGAGGACGGCCAGGACGCCCCCGCCCCGGACGCCGCCTCACGCAGCGCTTCCGCGCCGGACGCAACGACGGAGCCGCCGGCCCTGCTGCCCGCACGTGAACAGGTCCACCAGGTCCTGACCCTGCTGGCCGTGCCCGCAGCCCCCAAGCTCATCAGCACCGTCCACGAAGCCTTCTTCGCGGGCGCGTTGGCACCCTCACGGCTGACCAGCCTGCGCCGCGACGAGGAACGCTCCTACCGCTCCGCACCCGGCGCCCGCCCCTATTACCTGTGCCCAGCGCTCACCTCCGACCTGCTCTCACCCGCCCGCGGCCTGCTCACCATCAGCACCTGGCACCTGGAGCAGCGCATCGTCGGCCCCCTCAGCGCCCGCGTCCACTTCCTCACCAGCGCCCTGAACATCGCAGATGCCGCCGAGCGCCTCGACCTCGACAGCCTGCCCCTGCCCGCCCGGCAACTCCTGGTGCGCTACGCCCAGAACATCCCCGGCGCCCAGCCCCCCATACCGCAGCACACCGCAGCCCCCGCTCCCATCGACCTGCCGCTGCTGCGCCGCGCCGCGCAGGACGAACTCGCCCTGCACACCGACAGCGACACCCGCACCCGCTCCGAGGCAGCCGGCCGCGCCCGTCGCCAACTCGACGAAACAGGACTGCTGTTCGGCGGCTCCTTCCAGTCCGCCCGCCGACTGCGCTCCGTTACCTGACCGCCTTCGACCCGCCCCCGCAAGGAAGCTTCGTGAGTTTGCTCAACGACCGGCTCGACGCACTGCGCGGCACCGTCCCTGCCAAAGGACACGACGCCCGCACCCTCGCGGCCCTGACCACCAACCCCGGCTGCACCCGCCGGGCGCTGCTGGACGCGGCCGGCGTCGACAAGGACGCCATCGCCGTCCACCTGGGCAAACCCCGCCCGCTCGCCAAATCTTCTATCGCCCTCCGCAGCGGGGCCATCTTCGAACAGCAGGTGAAGGCCGACGGCGGCGCCGAACTTCTGCGCCTGCTGCGCGAGGCCCTCGGCCTTCCGCTGCCCGAGGCAGCCCACACCGACCTCGCAGCAGTCGGCACCCAGGACGCCTCCCTGCAAGTGCGTCACGCCTACACCCGTACCGCCATCCTGGAAGCCATCCGCTCCACCGGCCCCGCCCGTACGCTGCTGGATCACCCCATCCTGCAGCTGACCGTCGCCGGCCACCCCGTCTACCTCGAGCCCGACGTGGTCGCCTTCCAGCTCGACGGCGTCTTCCACATCATCGAGATCAAATCCTTCGCCGTCCTCGACGGTCAGGCCGACCCGGCCAAAGTGGCCGCCGCCGTCACCCAGGCTGCCGCCTACATCCTCGCCCTGCGCGAACTGCTGGAAAACGAAGGCGTCGACAAGGACGCCGTCTCAGACGACGTCATCCTCGTCACCCCCCGCAACTTCAGCCGCCGCCCCGTCGCGAGTCTCGTCGACGCCCGCAAGAAGGTCGCCGCCCTCACCCGCCAGCTGAGCCGGCTCACCCGCATCGAGCCCCTGCTGGACGCACTGCCGCCCCACACCACCTTCGACCTCGCCCCCGACCCAGACGACCGGCCCACCCGCGACCCCAAGGCCCTCACGGCAGCCCTGCAGACCACCTCCGCCCGCTACACCCCCGCCTGCCGCCACTTCTGCGACCTGGCTTACTTCTGCCGCAGTGAAGCCCGCGACGAAGGCTCGATCGATGTGCTCGGTACCGGCGTCCGGGACGACCTGGGCGGCATCGACCACATCACCACCGCCCTGCGCCTGGCCGACGGCACCCGCGCCCCGGCCCCCGACCAGACCGACCTGGCCGCAGCCCTGCAGCACGCCCACACCATCCGCGCCCAACTGCGGGAGTCCGCATGAGCCTGCTCACCACCCTGCTGCGCCTGGAGGCGGCTGAAACCGAGCACGCCCAAAACGCCAGCACCATCCGCCATTTCCACCTCGCCGAGCGGCCGCTGGTCATCCTGCCGCTCAACCGCTCTGGCACCGAAGCCGCCCCGCTGGCCGTCATGTACGGCGACGACCCCGCCCAGCCCCGGCTGCTGGTCGCACCCCCGCGCGGCCGGCCCACCGGGTTCCTGGATGACCTGGCCGACGGCATCCTCACCTACATCCACAGCTTCCAGCACACCACCGAACGCCTGCCCGCCCGCGGCAGCAAACCCGCCCGCCACCGCTACACCCACGCCCCCCAACTCCTCGTCGCCAACCGCAAATCCATCTCCTACATCGAGCGGCTGGGCCGCGCCCTGCGCTTCACCGAACCATCCGAGGGTGCCGACCCGGCCCGCAGCGTCGGACGCCTCGGACAGTGGCTGACCTTCTTCGCCGAGCACGCCGAATACCCCGGCTCCGCCTTCCTGCTCGCCCTGACGGACCTGCTGACCACCCACTGGGTCACCGGCCAAAGCCCCCTGGAAGACGAGCACCTCGCCGCCCTCCTGGCGTGGATAGACCCCCCGCCCGGCACCACCGGCCTGCACGCCGCCCTCGCCGCCGAAGACCCCCAACTGCGCCGGCCAGCCGGCCCGGCCACCGACCCCTCCTTCGACACCTTCGAACTCGACCCCCTGCTGACGGCCTACGACACCGCCGCCGAGGAGGGCAACACCGCCGCCATGACCCGGCACACCGACCGGCTGCGCGACCTCCTGCACACCTATCTCCACCCCACCTGGGACGACGCCTGGCAGGCGCTCGCCCTGCTGCGCACCCTGCCCCAGACTCCGGACGCCCACCGCCGCTGGGACGCCGACCGCGACCGTTTCACCGCCTACAGCACCTACCTCGCCGACGACGGCCGCCCCCAGCCCATCAAGGACGATGCCGTCTCCGCCGCCCGCCGCCTGGCCCGTCTCGAACAGGCCGCTGGCGCCTTCGAAGCACGCCGCGCTCTCGAAGACGACTTCGTCATGGCCGAACGGCGCACCAGCGGAGAAGCCCTCGCCGGCACCGTCATCGACACCGACCCCCACCGCACCGTCACCGGTCCCACCGGCCGTGCCCAGCGCAAGCCCCGTTTCACCCTGCACACCACCGACCCCATCCGTCTGGACATCGGAAACCTGCTGGCCGGACCCCACAACCCCCGGGTACACATGGCCATCCGCAGCATCACCGCCCGCGCCGGCGGCAGCGACCTGCTGCTCGAGGTCACCACCCTCACCACCAAACCCGACTCCGTCCCCGCCGTCGGTGACGACCTCTGCCTCACCCTCGCCCCCGAGTTCTTCCGCCAGCCACCCTTCCCCAGCCGCGACAACATCCCCTGGACGCACGGCGGCCCCCAGCACGACCACCCCGCCACTATCCTGGAGGCGGCCGAGGAGCCTCAGCCATGACCCAGCACACGCCCTCACCCGCCGAACTGGCCCGTGCGGCCGTGACCGGCGTCCTTGACGCACTCACCGCAGGCAGCGACCAGGCCCTCGTCGTCGACTCTCCGCCCGGCGCCGGGAAAACCACCCTGGTCGTCCGCGCCGCCCGCACCCTCGCCGCAGGCGGCGAACAGTGCATCATCGTCGCCCAGACCAACCACCAGGTTGACGACCTCCTGGCTCGCCTCGCCGCCCCCGAAGCGCCCCGACTGCGCCTGGGACGCCTTACCGGGCACACCTACCACGTCCCTGACCACGTCCAGGAACTGGCCGACACCATCATCAGCAAGGACATCAAAGACGTCCTCGCCTGTGATGTGATCGTCGCAACTGCCAAGAAATGGGCGAACGTTGACGGACCCCGCTGGAGGTGGGCCATCATCGACGAGGCCTATCAGATGCGCTCCGACGCCCTGCTGCTGATCGCCAAACTCTTCGACCAAGCCCTCTTCGTGGGCGATCCCGGCCAGCTCGACCCGTTCTCCATCATCCGCACCCCCCGCTGGACCGGCCTGCCTCACGACCCCATGAACAGCGCCGTCACGGTCCTGATGAACCACAACGACGCCGCCCTGCACACGCTGCCTGTCTCCTGGCGCCTTCCCCCCTCGGCAGCCGGCCTCGTCTCCCGCGCCTTCTACCCCTTCACCCCCTTCCAGGCAGGCACCACCCCTGCCACCCGGAGCCTGCACTTCACCACCAGCGGCCTGCACAGCCCCCTGGACGCCACCGTCGAGGAAGCCGCCCGCTCCGGCTGGGCCCTGCACGAACTACCCGCCCGACATACCGCCCGCACCGACCCCGAAGCCGCCCACGCCGCCGTCGCGCTGGCCGCACGATTGCTCGCCCGCGGCGCCGAGGCCGTGTGCGAAAACCACCCTTCCGGCCGCCGCCTTCAACCCGGTGACATCGCCATCGGCACCGCCCACCGCGAACAGGCCCGCCACATCCAGCAGCTTCTCAACCGCACCCCCGAGACCCGGGATGTGTGCGCCGATACCGCCAACCGCCTGCAGGGACGCGAATTCGCCGTCACCATCGTCCTGCACCCGCTGTCCGGACGCCGCGACGCCTCCGCGTTCCACCTGGAAGCAGGCCGCCTGTGCGTGCTGGCCTCACGCCACCGCCACGCCTGCATCATGGTTGCCCGCTCCGGCATCGCCGATCTCCTCGACAGCCACCCCTCCAACGACCCCGTCCACCTCGGCGTCCCCGCCAAATTCCCCGACGGCTGGGAAGCCCACCAGCACGTCCTCGACCACCTTTCCCCGCACCGCATTCGCACCGCCTGATCCCGCCCCCGCCCGCCTCTGGAAGCCGCCCACCACCCATGGCACCTACCGAGCTGACCCTCCGCCCCCACCAGAAGGACGCGGTCGCCGCAGCCGCCCGGACCCTCACCCAACACCCCCGAGCGAGCGTGATCGCTGCCTGCGGAACCGGCAAAACTCTCATCGCCGCCCGCACCGCGGCCCGCGTCGCCCCGCGAGGGCGCGTCTTGGTGCTTCTCCCGACGCTGGACCTGCTGTCGCAGACCATCCGCTCCTGGCGTCTGGCGGGACGCAAAGGCGCCGCGGTAGCAGTGTGCTCAGCCCGCCAGGCGCTCGACCACGAGCCGCTCGGCGCCGATGTCCCCCTCACCACCGACCCAGGAGAAGTCGCCGCCCTCACCACCGCAGCCGGCCCGGCCCCCGTTACCGCGTACGCCACCTACGCCTCCCTGCCCACCGTGACCGCCGCTCACCGCGACCACCACCTGCCCCCTTGGGATCTCGTGGTCGTCGACGAAGCCCACCGCACCGCCGGACGCCTCGGAAAATCCTGGGCCGCCGTCCACCACGACGACCAGGTTCCCGCCGCCCGCCGCTTGTACCTGACCGCCACCCCCCGCATCTGGGACCCCGACGACACCCCTGACACCGACGGGGTAGAGACGGTGGCCTCCATGGACGACGAGAACCTCTTCGGCCCCGTCGCCTACCGGCTCACCCTCTCCGACGCCATCGATCTCGGCCTCCTCGCCGACTACCAGATCCTCGTCCCCGTCGTCACCGACGAAGACCTGCGCGACTGGCTCGCCACCGGACCCGGCGCCGGCGTCGACGGACTGCGCCTGACCGGCCGCCAGGTCGCCGCCCTGCGCGCCATCCACGACCACCAGCTGCGCCGCATCCTGACCTTCCACCATCGCGTCGCCGACGCCCGCGCCTTCGCCACCACCCTCGCCGACACCGCCGCCACCCTCCCCGCCGAACTCCGCCCCAAGGACCTGTGGGCAGACTGGATCAGCGGCCACCACACCCCCCAGGTCCGCCGCCGCCTCCTGCTCGAATTCGCCTCCCACACCACCCCCCACACCCCGGCCGTCCTATCCAACGCCCGCGTCCTCGGAGAAGGCATCGACGTCCCCGCCATCGACGCCGTCGTCTTCGCCGACCCCAAGAACAGCCCCGTCGACACCGTCCAGGCCGTCGGCCGCGCCCTGCGCCAAAAGCCCGGCGCCGGCAAAAAAGCCACCCTCGTCGTCCCCGTCTACCTCACCCCCGACGAAGACCCCGACGACCTCCTCGGCGCCGACGCCTACACCCCCCTGTGGCGCACCATCCAGGCCCTGCGCGCCCACGACAACCGCCTCGATGCCCGCCTGGCCGACCCCCGCACCCACCGCCCCACCATGCCCCCCGAAGACCCCGAAGCCTGGCTGCACTTCGACCGCCCCACCCAGGCCGACGAGGTCGCCCTCGCCCTCTCCCTGCGTGTGCTGGCTCCCAAGAGCGCCGAATGGCGCCGCGGCCTGGCCGCAGCCCGCCGCTACCACCACACCCGCCATCACCTCGACGTCCCGCAGACCTACGAAGACACCACCGGCTACCCTCTGGGCCGCTGGCTCACCTGGCAGCGCCACCTGCACACCACCGGCACTCTCGATGCGGCACGCACCCAGGCCCTCGAACGCCTCGGCATCATCTGGGATCCCCGCCAGCAGGCCTTCGAGCGCGGTCTCGCCCACGCCGCCGCCTACGCAGCCCGCCACGGTCACCTCGCCGCGCCCGTCGACGAGTCCCACGACGGCTTCCCCCTCGGCCGCTGGCTGGCCACCCAGCGCACGCGCGCCCCCCACCTCACCCCCCAACGCACCGCCGCCCTCACCGCACTCGACCAGTGGTGGAACCCCACCTGGCCCATCACCTGGCAACGCGCCTACCACGCCGCGCGCCTCGGCCTGAGGGAGACCGAGAACGCCACGCAGGCGGGGGAGTGGCTCACAGCCCAACGCACCCAGGCCGACCGTCTCCACCCCGGACAACGCCAACTCCTCGACGAACTCGGAAACGGTCTGCCGCCCGCCACGGCCGTCCCGGCGGCACACGACACCGGGGTGCCCGCACGTGAGAGGACCTTCCAGCGCGCCCTGGCCGCCGCACGAGCCTTCAAGGACAGGGAAGGCCATCTCGACGTTCCCCAACGCCACATCGAGAATCTCGAGGGCGAGCCCGTGCGACTGGGGCAGTGGCTGAGCAACCTGCGCCGACGCCGCTCCGGCCTCAGCGCCCAGCGCCAGGCCATGCTCGCCGAACTCGGCCTGTAGATGTCACGCCCCGAAGCCTAGGCGGCGGCCTCGCGGAAGGCAGCGCTTCGCACACTAAGGCTGACAGTGGCGCAGAGCACGGGTCTGCGGGACCTGACAGATTCGTTGCACCATCTTGGGCGTCCCTCTGGGGAGCCCGGGCGGCTCCCGCAGCTGTGGTGACCGCAGGGGCACAGGATGCGTGCTGCCCAGTGCCGGCGGCAGTCCTCCTGGAGCACAGCCAGCACGGCCGCAGAACGGCTGGCCTCCCGCGCGCGGCGTGCCGGAGCGATGCCCTGTAACAGTCGCTTCCTGGCGCCCGCAGGTTGCGGCCGGTCCGATGCCGGCTCAGGACATCCTCGATCCGGGAGCGATTGCAGCCGAGAGCACCCGCTGGACGACACGGAGGACCCCGCCAGCCCCAAGCACATCAGCTCCACTCGGCCCGCTGCGTCGCTGCCCCCCTCGTCGCCTCAGAGCGACAAAAACCCGGAAATGGCCGATTCCCCCACCCTCTGGCCGCGCGGACGCGCTGCCACATCATCGGTACTCCGTGAACACCTCCGAGTCACCGCTGACCGGATAGCCCTGGTGATGCCGTCACTCCTACCGTGCACGGCTGCGACGACACCGGCCGCCGCACCTGTCCACAGCGCGACCGCCGACAAAGCCGGGCGGGCTCGGATCGGCGCACGACGTGGCCTGAACTCCCCTAAAAAAACGGTGGTTGGCAGCGGTCAGCTGATCGACTGTCAGTGCCCGGCCTCAACATGACTGCGACGCGGGGAACTCAACCACCAGCAGGAGGACCACATGCCCTTTGTCCGCCCGTACGTGCGCTCCGACGGGACGCCAGTACGCGGACACTCCCGATGGGCGCCGGGCGCGCGCCGGGAGATGACCATCGTCGCCCTCTTCGGCCTGGCTGTGCTGGGCTTCGGCAACGCGCAGACCGCCAACGGAACAAGCAGCACACAGCCCAATCCGTCGGTGACCTATCCGATCCGCTTCGACACACCCGCAGCCCAGCGGACCGTGCCCACGCCAAGCGTGTCGTACCCGATCGACCTCTCTGCTCTGGGCGGTGAGCGATGACCCGGCGACCACCGGCCCGGCGACGTCCTGCCCGCCGCCCGAGCCGACGCCGTCAACAGCAGGAGACCCAGCTCGTCGGCCTGCTGCTCGCCGCTGCAGCGGCCATCTGGCTGGTGGCCACGGTGGTCAACTGGCTTCTCGCGCACTGGTGGCTGCTGCTGGCTGCAGCCGTTCTCGCTGTTCTGGGCGGCATCGGCTGGTGGCAGCAGAGGGCTCAGCGCGAACAGTTCGAACGCATCCAGGCACGCGCTCTACGCTACGGGCTGACCCAACTGGACGCGCTGTCTCACGGGCAGTTCGAATACGCCATCCGGGACTTGATGCGTCGAGACGGCTGCACCGATGCCCTCCAGGTCGGCGGACAGGGAGATCTGGGGGCGGACGTGAAGGCGACCGACCCGCAGGGCCGGCGCTGGGTCCTCCAGTGCAAGCACCGCCGGCACGGCGAGCAGGGTGCCGCCGTGGGCACTCCGGAGCTGCAGGTCCTCAACGGGACGGGACGTCCGGTCCACAAGGCTGATGTCGTGGTCATGGTGACCAACGGCAGGATCACTCAGCCCGGCCGCGCTTTTGCCCGGCAGCAACGGCTGCACCTCATCGACCGTCAACTGCTCGGATCCTGGGCCGCGGGATCGAAGCCGCTGTGGGAACTGCTGCCCGCGCTCCCACCGCCTCGCAAACCCTCACAGCTCTCCTGAGCCTCTTCTGCCCCTGCCAGTCGGTTCATCACCGCGGCGGCTGGCACCCGCGAGAACAGCCACCTCGCGGGTGCCACAGGTGCGGCTGGTCAGCCACGAGCCCGGATAGGGTCGCTGATCGTGGACCACAGCAGGCACGGGACGACGAGCGGGATGCCAGGCTCGGGTGCCGGACGCGGGCTGCCTCGTGCGGCAAGCACGAGCCAGGTCCAGCGGTCGGCCGCGGCGGAGTCGCGGAGCTTGGGCCAGGTCCAGCCGAGGGTCTGTTTGAGCAGGCGGAACGTGTGTTCTGCATCGAACCGGTGGAGGAACGCATGCCAGCGCCGGTCGACGTCCTCAGGGGCGGCCCCGTTGCAGGACCACCACAGCCAGACCGGCTTGTTCACGCGCACGTCGGAGGTGGGCGAAGTCAATACGGCCCTGGTTTAGTCCCGCGTCGAGGGCCCCGTGCCCGCGTCGGTGCTCGGGCGCGAGGGCCAAGTCTACGAGCGTGCGGACCGGGCTGTCGGTGCACAACAATGCGTCGTACAACTCGAAGAACGCGTCGCCCCGGGAGAGCAGCGACGCGTCCAACTCGGACCGGAACGCCGTCACCGCTGCGAACGCGTCTCGTTGACCCCTGTGCTCGACCAGTTCCGCGATCCGGCCTCCACGCGCCGCGCCGACCCTCCCCGCAGGAGCAGGCCCTGGCCCCACGGACACGCCGCGAACAGGGGAAACTCCGAACAAGTCCGAGCCCCGTTCGAGGGTGGACCAGCTATCGGCTGTGCTGGGCCCATGGGTCGTCGAACCCCGTTGGATCGGGCTGTTCGGGGTGGAGCATTTTTCGGAGGCAGCGCCGCAGTCCCGTTTCGTCGGATCCGCCGGCGGCGGCCATCCAGGGCAGGGTGTCCATGGCGTGGGCGCGCTCGTAGGTGGCGAGGTCGTCGACGGTGGCGCGCAGGTCGTCGGGGGCGGGTTCCTCGGTGAGGCAGAGCCAGCCGATCGCGGCGGCCAGCCGGACCTCGGGCACCTGCGTCCGGTCCCGCCACTGCCCTCGTACCCACTCGGTCGTCGGCGGGTGGGGGTAAGCGCGGGCAGCTTCGGCGGTGGCGAGGACCAGAGCGGCGCGGACGATCGGGTCCTGCTCGACGGCGAGCCGGGTGAGGAAGGCTGCGCGGACCGTGTGGTGGGGGTCGGTGGCGGTGGCCAGAGTGTAGGCGGCGCGGATGCGGATTGCGGGGTCGGGATCGTCGAGAAGGCTCCGCAGGAGGGCGGTGTCGGCAGTGATCGCGGCCCGGGCGGCGGCGATCGACCAGCCCGCTGGGTAGCCGCTCACCTCGACGCCGTAGTCGTCGTAGAGGCCGTCGTGCTGGGTGTCGGCGCGATGGAGCAGCAGTTGGTCGCGGGAGGCCACCCCGAAATGGCGGGCGCGGGCCGGGCAGGAGACCTCGGTGAGCGCGTCGGCACGGTGAGGGTGGCGGGTGTCGGCGGCGATCCGGATCAGGAACGGCACGGCGAGCGCGGCGGCGGCCCGCATGTCGTTGGCGCACATGCCGCGCACAACGCCCGTTCCGGTGTGACCGGGCGAGTCGCCGGTGTGCAGCAGGTGGACGGCCTCCCTGACACGGTCCCCCTGAGGGAAGTGCTCCCAGGGAACTTTGCCGAGCAGAAATCCGTCCTTGGTCTCGGTCCGGATGTCGGCTATCACCGCCCGCACGTCGAACGGTCCGCCCGCGAACGAGGACAGCTCGGCCCCGTCCACCAGCGCCCGGCACATCGCGAACGTCGGATCGGTCCGCCACGCGCCCACGCCACACCACCCCGTCGCAGAGTCTGATCGGACCCGATCATGCCTGAGTGGACCGACATCGGATTCGAGGTACCGCCCTTGGGCCGCGGGGGCGGACACGAGGCCGGCCTTTCCCTGTTCGAAGCCGAACGTTAAACATCAAGATCAGACGATTGCCCTAGCAGGGCGGCTCGCGGCCGGCTTCAGCGTTGCTGCCGGGCGTGCATTCGATGACGGCCTGGGGCAGGGGATGAGGGCTGCCCAGTGCCCGGCGGCAGGGTCCGTCGTGGTGAGGATTGCGGCGCGGCTGGACACCGCGGACGGGGCCGCGGCCACGAGCCCAGCCCGGATCTTCCTCCGAGGCCCGGATGCGCCCTCACACGAGGGCTGCGGCCCGTGTTCTGAGGCCGAGAGCCTGCGGGACGTCTGGGAACCGGTGCAGCCGTACGAGCATGTCCTGGAGGGCCGTGCGGACTTTGACGGAGCGGACGCCGTCGGCGCAGTCGAGGAAGTCGGACCAGGTTGCCAGGGCGCCGTCCGTGTTGCCCTGGCGCAGGCGCACGCCTGCGAGGTCAGCCAGGACGATGGCGCGGGTGCGGCGCCGGTCGAGGCCGTGGATGTCGAGGGCGAGGCGGAGGTGTTCCTCGGCGGCGGTAAGGTCGCCGAGGCGGCTGTGGATCATGCCGGTTTCGTGGGCCCAGCGGCCGGGGGAGTAGTGCGCCGCCCACGAGTCGCCGGGGCCGGCGGGCGGTTTGCCGATGGCGGTCTCGGCGAGGGTGAGGTGCTGGGCGGCGAGGGGGCGGTCGTTGTCCTGGGCTGCGGCGTTGGCGAGGGTGACGTTGTAGTAGGCGATGGCGCGCGGGTTGTTGAGATGCCGGCCGTAGGCGACGCAGGCTTCGCTGAGCTGGACGGCTTCGGCGCGGTGGCCGAGGTCGATGCACTGGACGGCCAGGCCGCGCAGGGCGGTGGCGGCGAGTTCTCGGTCACCGGCTTCGGCCGCGAGGCGGTAGGCGTGGGCGTAGTAGCCCTGGGCGATGCCGCGGAGTTGGGGAGAGTCGCCTTCGTCCTGGGCCATCCAGCCGGCGAGGTGGGCGAGCTGGGAGGCGGCGGCGAACAGTTCGCGGCCGGTGGCCTCGGTGTACGTGCCGTTCAGCCAGCAAGCGACGTCCTCGGTGAGGTAGCGCACGGCGAGGTGGCGGGCATGCCCGCCACCGAGTTCGGACGCGGAGTCGCCGAGGGTCTTGGCCATGATCTTGATGGCGGTGACTTCGCCGTGGCCGACACGGACGGCGCCGGCGGGGGTGCTGGTGACGCGGCGGGTGATGCTGTCGGGGTCGGGCAGGCCGAGGGCGGCGAGGGCGTAGCCGCTGGACGCGGTGAGAAAGCTCCGGCGGTCCACGTCGAGGTCACTCCTTCCCAGCTCGATGACTGAGGCCACGGTATCGGCGTGGGACGGTGCGCAGACGGGTAGCTGAGGGACGGACTTGGCACCGGGGTCGAGGCCGAGGACGCGCGCGACGTAGGGCCACCAAAAGTCGGGCGTACGTTCGCCAGTCATCCATTTGCGGGCGTACTGGCGCTGTAATCGGTCAGGCCCGCTGCCCTCGGCCCGGCCGACGGCGCGCGCCAGCTGGCTGGGGCCCCAGCCGCGTTCCCGGCAGGCCGCGCGGATCTGATGCGCGAGGTGCTGTGCGTGCGGCGTGCGCGACATCCCGACACCCCGTCCCTGGACTACGCGGGACTACATCCTGCCCCCTTCCCGGGGCGCGCACGCGGCGCTTGACTGAACCCCACTCCGTCCCGAACTTGCTTGCCCCGAGAGGCTGTTGACCTCTTGCCGTCGCCCTTCCCGACGGGCGCCGGATCCGGCTCGCGGCTTTCTGGCAGAGGGACAGAGAGAGGCCGTCCGTGTCGCTGTCGCTGAGGGCGGCCCGGCCCGATCAGCTGGTACTGGAGAGGAGTCTCGGTGACCGCCCCTTTGGTGATCTTGGACTGCTACACCGTCGAGCCCAGCGGCCTGGGCGTCCCGCCGTACCTGTCCGCGTATGTGCGGCAGGCGTATGCGGCTCTGCGCCGGGCCAGGCCCGACGCCGAGGTGAAGTACGTGACGATCGACGATGTCCGCTGGTGCCTGGCCGGCGGCCGCCCCGCGGTGGAGCCGCCGCTGAGCGACCGGCTGACGTACTCGGTGACCGTCAACCGCGACAAGGCGGTGGAGCTGCTGCGGGACGCCGACATGGTGGTCGTGGTGGCGGGCGACAAGGTCCCGTCGGTGCATCTGCACGCCGTCAACGGCGGGCAGGACGACATCGCCCGTGCGATGGCCTGCGTGCGCGGGCGCCGTTTCCTGCTCGGGCCGATGGCTACCTGGGCGCTTGCCGAACCGGCATCGTGGGCCGGGCTGTTCGATGCGGTCCACACCCACACGGTCACCGCCTCCACCCTTGCGCTGGGCAGCCGCACGCCCGCACCGTACGGACAGCTGGAGGCGGACCGCTCCTCGTTCGCCGAGCTGATCGAGCAGATGCCGTGGGCGCCGGTCGCGGAACTGGAGCTGTACCGCGGCTGCACCCGCAAGGCGTTCTGCCGGTTCTGCAACGAGCCCGCCAAGGCGCCGGCCGTCGCGCACCGCAGGGTCGAGGACGTCCTGGCCGAGGCCGTCCAGCTATACGACGCGGGGGTGCGCCACTTCCGGCTCGGCCAGCAGACCTGCTTCTTCTCCTACCAGGGCCGCAGCGAGGAAGCGATCCGTGCCCTGCTGGGCGGGATACGGGAGCGGTGCCCGGAGCTTGAGATGCTGCACATCGACAACGCCGATCCGCTGGCCGTGGCCGCGCCGGTCGGCAGGCGCATCGCGGCCGCAGTCGCCGAGCTGTGCACCGAGGGCAACTGCGCGCCGATGGGAATCGAGTCGTTCGACCCGGCCGTGATCGAGCGCAACACGCTGACGTGCACCGAGGACATCCTGCTGCGCGCCGTTGAGCACGTGAACGAGGCCGGCGCCGAACGCGGCCCGGGCGGCCTTCCTGCACTGCTGCCCGGCCTCAACCTCATCTACGGCCTGCCCGGGGAGACCCACGCCACCCACCTGGCCAACCTCACGGCCCTGCAGCGGATCTACGACGCCGGACTGATGTGCCACCGCACCAACGTGCGCCTGGCCCGTGCCTTTCCCGGTACCCCCCTCGCGAAGGAGGAAGCCAGCCTGGAGGGACTGCCGTCCAAGGACCACTTCCAGACGTGGAAGGCCGACATCGACGAGATCTGGGACAGGCCGATGAAACAACGTGTCTACCCGGCCGGCCTGGACATCCCCGGCGTGCACGCGTACTTCGTCGACGAGCACGGCACCTGGTTCCGCCGCCTGGGCTCCTACGCGATCCAGATCATCGAGCACGGCGCCGTCGTCCCGGTGGGAACACCGGCCGACATCACCGTCACCGGGCACGCCCCCCGCGTCATCTACGGCACCCACCATGCCCGCTGACCCCTCGGCCACCACACGGCCGGACATCCGGCGCGTGGGGGTGCTGCTGCCGTGGGCCAACCAGGCGGTCGAGGAGGAGTTGCCCCAACTCGGCGAGCCGGGTGTGGTCTTCCACTACGCTCGGCTCGTGCCGGCCACCCGCACGACCGCCGTCGACGACTCCTTCTGGCACGGGCTGCGGGCCGCCGCCACCGATGCCGTCGACTCGATGCGCCACCTGCCGCTGAACGCCACCGTGCTGGCGTGCACGTCGGCCGGGTTCACCGGCGGGCCCGCGCTGCCGCCGGGCGTGATCACCGCCTTCGACGCCCTCACCATCCTCCTGCACCGGCACCGGCGGACCCGCGTCGTGCTGGCCACCCCCTACCCGCAGCAGGTCACCCGCGCCGAGGCCACAGCGCTGGGCGAACGCGGGATCCGGGTGCTGGCCCACGCCAGCCTCGGCCTGGACGACGGCTACCCCGGCATCAGCCCCCAGCGGATCCTCGACCTGTGCGCCGGCCTGCCGCCGGCCGCGCTCGCCGAGGCCGACGCACTCGTGCTGTCGTGCACCGGCTGGCGCACCCTGACCGCCGCGGCCGCCCTGCAGGAGCGACTGCGCATCCCTGTGATCTCCTCCAACCGCGCTCTCGCCACCCCCACCCTCCCCACAGCCCCAGGAGCAGCGCCATGACCGTCACCATCCCCCACAGACGCACCGACGACCGCGTCCTGACGTTCGTCACCCGCGCTGCCGCGCTCGCCGACGTACGCACCGAAGTAGAAGCCAACCACGACCACAACCGGTGGTGGCCGCCCACCATCACCGACCCGCGCATCCGGTTGCTCGCCGCCGGCTGGTCCACCCGGATCAACTACCGCATGGTCGACACCTACGCGGCCGTCCTCGCCAAGGCCGACACGCTCGGCTTCGACGCCCTCACCGACCTCGACGACGACCAGGCACGCGACCTGGTCGCCCCGCTCGGCCTGACCCAGACACGCCTGACCTACCTGTACTCACTGGCCGACACCCTGACCCGCTGGGACAAGGACGGCACCGACCTGTCCGCCTGGGACGCCAACACATTCATCGCCGCCTTCACCCGAAACGTGCGCGGGGCCTCCTACAAAGTCGCCCAGTGCGCCGCCCTGTACGCCCGCGGCTACCACTGCGGCATCATCCCCGTCGACTCCGGCATGGTCACCAAGCTCGCCCCCGCCCTCGGCTTCACCCTCCCGTCCGGCCCGGCCGCCCACGAGCACCTGCGCCTCCTGCTCGAGCACGCCGTCGCCCGCCACAGCGACGCCCTGCGCGCGCTCACCGCCGACCAGAACGTCACCATCCCGGCCGAGGCGGCCCCGACCTGGTGGACCCACCTGACGCTGATCTACTTCAAGCGCCTCTACCTCAACCGGCCACCCGCCCGCCTGTGCACCCGCCGCCCCACCTGCCCCGCCCTGACCGACTGCGCACACACCCGGACCTGACCGACAGGGAGAGCCACGATGAAGCGCACCATCGTGATCGGCAACATCTCCCTCGACCACATCCACCGCCCCGGCCACCAGCCCGTCCACCAGCTCGGCGGCGCCGCCCTCCACCTCGCCGTCGCGGCCGCCCGCACCGGTCTCCCCGTCGCACCCGGAGCCGCCGTCGGCAGCGACCTGGCCCGCCTGCCCGACGACCCACGCCTGCCCGCGCTGGACTGGACCCTCCTCCACCACGCACCAGAGCCCTCGGCCGCATTCACCATCCACTACGACGACACGGACACCGTTACAGCCGTCGACACCGCCTACGGCGCCGCCGAGCACCTCACCGACCACGCCCTGCACCTGATCGACCGCTACCCCCACGCAGCCTTCCACGTCAGCTGCCGCCACCCCCTCCACGTCCCAGCCGTTCTCAGCACGCTGGCCGCCCGCGGCTGCTCCTACAGCCTGGACTTCCACCTCCCCAGCGCCCCGCACCTCATCCCCGCCGCCGCGCCCTGGCTCCGCCAGGCCGCCACCATCTTCGTCAACGCTGAGGAACACGCCCTCCTCACCCTCACCGCCGGCCCCCGGCCCGGCCCGGAAGTCGTCATCAGCGACGGCCCCCGCCCGGCACGGGTCGTGCTGAACGGCCGTGCCCTGCCGCCCGTCACCCCACCCGCCCTGCCCACCGTCCGGCAGATCACCGGCGCCGGCGACACCCTGGCCGGCACCTACCTCGCCCACCGCGCCCGCGGCCTCCCCGCCCCCGCCGCCCTGACCCGCGCCGTCCAGGCCGCCAGCCGCCACACCGCCCACATGCCACTGACCCTCCCCGCCCCACGCCGCGCCCCGTCCTGACCAGCAGCAGGAGGCCGCCGCCCCATGACCTATTACGTCGCCCACCGTCTCTTCGCCGCCCACGACCGCGCCCTCGCCGCCGAACTGGCCCACCACCTCGCCCGCAAACTCGGCGAAGACCACGTCTTCCTCCCCTTCTGCGACACCGACGAGGAAGACCTCGTCGCCGACGTCAAGGGCCGACGGCTCTTCGAACTCGACCGGGAGCGGCTTGGCCGCATCCGCGCCCTCATCGCCATCGTCCACGGACCCAGCCCCGACGACGGCGTCTGCATGGAGATCGGCTACGCCGCCGCCCGCGGCGTGCCCGTGATCCTGCTGACCACCGACTTCCAGGACTACTCCGCCACCCTCACCGGCCCCCGCACCCACTTCCCCGACCCGCTCCTGGACGCCCTCGCCACCCGCATCGTCCGCGTCCCACGGCTCGGCACGACCACACAGCCGTCCGGGACCAGCCGCTTCGCCGACTTCGCCCTCCGCAACCAAGCCCAGGTCCACCAGGCCGTCGAGGCCTGCGTCGACGCCGCCCTGCAACTCCCCGCCCCCGCCGCCGACACGGCCGTCCCCGGCCGCACCGGCAGCACGGTGTACGCCGAACCCTCCCCGTACACCCTGCCGCACCACCCACTGCCTGGCCTGGTCCGGTGCCGCCACGCGACTGCTATCGGCCCGACCCGGTTCGTGGCCGCCGAGCCCGTCACAGCCGCGCGCCACGACTGGGCCGCCGCGCTCGGCTCTACTTGCATCGTCGTCGACGCCTCCGGCCCCGAAGCTCCACCCGGCGCCGCCCTCCTGATCGGCGCAGCCTGCGCCACCGGCACACCGGTGGCCGCCTATCTACCGCACAGCACCTACACCCACGCCGCCGGCCGCGAGCCCAACTGCCGCAACCTGATGATCCAGTACGGCGTGGACGCCATACTTCGCAGCCCGGAAGAGGTGACCGCGTGGATCAACGGGTGACCCTCCAGGAGATAGCCAGCCACCGCACCATCGTGATCGAGGGCGGCGACGGCGTTGGCAAGAGCACCCTGGCTCACCTCCTCGTCACCCAGTACGGCTTCACCGCCGTCCACTCACCACGGACCCCCGAGCACCAGGACCTGATCAGTCGCTACCACGACCTCCTGGCCCGCCCGGGCCGACTCGTCCTGGACCGCAGCTTCCTCAGCGAACTCGTCTACGGCCCCCTCTACCGCGGCCACTCCCGCCTCACCTGGATCCAGGCCCTCGACCTTGCCCAACTGGTCACCGCCCGAGACGGAGTCTTCCTCCACCTCACCGCCCCTGCCGCCACCGTGCACCAGCGACTCAACACACGCGACGGCCAGGCTCCCGCCCTGGAGGAGATCACCGCCCTCGCCGACGCCTACCAGCGAGCCTTCCGTACCCTGACCGACCACGTACCTGTCCTGATGTACGACACCGCATCAAGCGCCAACCGGCCCACAGGCTGAAGCCCACGCGGATTTCCCCCTCTAACCACCTGCGCCTCGCTAGGGTTCCCCGAGATAATGCACCACACTGTCAAGGGGACCACCATGGACATCGCCGAGGCCCAGAAGTTCGCCTGGGAGAACAAACTCAGCAAAGGCTTCAACACCACGGACATCCCTATGGAGTTCGGCCTCCTGACTGCAGAGGTCGGCGAGGCCTTTACCGCGTGGCGCAAGGGACTTGCCGACCGAGGCGAAGAGCTGGCCGACGTCTTCCTATACCTGGTGGGGCTTGCCCAGATGCAGGGTGTGAATCTGGATGAGGAAGTCGCTCGCAAGATCGAGAAGAACGCGCGTCGCACCTACGTTCCAGGAGCCAACGGCGTCCTCTTGCGAAGCGGAGAGGAGTAGGCGGCTCAAGGAGACTGCGCTGATTCGGAGTGTGGCAGGTTAGGGGCATCGGTAGTTTGCGCAGCTCTTCTGCCGTAACTGGTAGTGGGTGCCCGGCGACGCGCAGCAGCCGGCGCATAGGCCCGTGCCCCAGCCGCAAAGGCACCCGCCGTGATGGAGCGACCAGGAGTACGGCGGCCACATAGCGTCCCCATGCCCGGGAGTCAAGCGTTACCCCCGCTGGAACGGCGATGGCGAAGGCCAGAACCAAGCTGCCGGCGGAGGGCAGCTGCCGGGTGACGGGCAAGGAGGCGGCTAGCCCGACAGGGCGGATTCCAGCAGTCCCGGTTCGCTGGGATGCTGCGGCGGGCTGCCTACCCAGGTGCACGCCAATGCCAGGGCGTGCGCGGTCGCCCTGCCCCGGATGAGCCGTCAGGCGCCCCTAGAATGCTCCCCAACAACTTGCCACGGCCTATGCCGAAAGAGGATAAAACGGAGATCTGGTGCTGACTGCGGCGGAACTTGCGTTGGGCCTTTCGCGCCATTTGAGCGCCTACGGAGCCAGCCAACCGAAAGCCGACCTGGGGCAGTTGGAGTTCGCGGGCAGAGTCATCGAGCTGGCCATTCGGATCCACGGCAGCGGAGTGAGCTCCCCGGACCGGATCGCCGCGCTCGGGCTGGACGCCGGGATCCCGAAGCGGGAGACCCTGGGACAGCTCTTGCCGACACTTGAGACTCTTGGATTCGTCGACCTGGAACGAGACTCCAACCACGTTATGCGGGCGGTGTCCGAACGCATTCCCCCGATGGCGGAGCTGTTCCACCAAGCTGACGCCATCCTTGAGAGCGCCATGCCCGAACCGCTGGAGCGGATGGCCATGGAAGTCCTGCAGCAGACAACGCTCATGCCCGTCACGCTCGGCACGGCCCTGGAGACCTGCGCACCTTTGGGTCCTGAGCCGCTCGCCCGTCGTGCGATTGAAGATTTGCAGTCCCTGCATTTGTGCGCGCTCCAGCGCAGCGCTGACGGCGAGGAGGTCTTGTTCAATCCGAATGTGTGGGCAGTCGACAAGGACCACTCGTACGCAGCCGTCCAGGCGGAGAACGGCGTTGTACGTGCCGCCCTAAGCGGGCTGCTGGAGGAGGTCTCCGCGACCGCCGGGCTCCCGGAGGACGAGGTGACCTCGGCGGAGAAGAAATGGATTGACTTCGCCGTTTCCCAGGGGCTGCTGCTGCGATCTCTGGTGACCACCGTCTCCGGCGAGGAGCGGTCCTTCCTGTTTTCGCCCCACATGGGACGCTCCGCCTTCGATGAACCCACCGGGGCAGACCCCTCCGGCCACGTCCGCCAGCTCATTGGCTCCATGATGTTCGCCAACCGGTACGCGAGTAACCGGCTCTTCGCGCCCACCGCCTTCTTGAGGAAGCTGATTCGGGAAGGCGAAGCCGGCGACGCGTCCAACATCGGTACCGACTACTCCATGCTTGAGACCGCGGGCATCGTCAGAGTCGAGCCCGCCTACAGCTACTCCAAGTTCGTCCTGCTCCAGGCCGACGTCGCCGAACAGGCCGTCACCTACCTGGAGAACACCGGCTCCGCAGGCACCATCTCAGGCAGCCTGCGCGGCCAGAGCGGCTACCTCCAGCCCGAGATCGAGCGCGCCCGCCGCCTTGTCCAACCCTCCAGGGAAGCCATTCCCAGCCCCAGCGCATCGCAGGACATCCTCGCCGCGCTCCGACAGGAAATGGGACGACGCCGCTATGACCGGTAAGGCCGGGGCTTTGAAGGGTGACCTCCTGGAACGCCGTTTCGCCCGCACCGAGTTCGCCGAGGGCTCCCTTGTCCGGGTACGCCACCCCGTCGCACACCTGGTTGCCGGGCGCACCCGCACGGTGACCGACGTGGACGTTCTCTCCATCGACTTCGATGCCCGCCTGCGCCCGCACATCGGCATCAGTGAATGCAAGTCCACCCGGGGCCAGAGCGGCGAGCAGGATCGCCTGCTGTGGCTGCGAGGACTCCAGGAGCTCCTTGGCGCGAGCCGCGCCACACTCGTGCGGGAGACCGTCACCGAGGCAGGCCGAGACGTCGCACGACGTATCAGTGTGGACCTGATCGGCACGGCCGAGCTGACCCGCCGCGAACAGGTACTGCAGCACCTGCCCGAGCACTTCGGCGTCATCGGCGACACGCGCTTCAAGGAGCAGAGCGCCGAGGCGGACCGGCAGCTGAAGAAGATCGGCGACCTGCCGCCCGGGCTCGTCGCATTTCTGCGCCACGATGCCCTGCTGGCCGACCCCCATCGCACGCTTGGCGCCCTCATCACCCTCGATGAGATCCTCACAAGCGGCACAGTTCTGCCCGCCCCTCTGGCTCCGCTTCTGGCTGGCCATGTCCTGCAAGCTCTCATCGCTGCCGCCCTGCGCGCCGGAGGCCGGACCGATACCGTCGGATCCGAGGGCACCAGAGCGGAGATCGAACAGGGCCTGGGCACAGGAGACCCCCACGACCGACAGCTTCTGCGCGTGGCGGAGATGGCTGACACGCTCCTGCGCCAGGAACTGGCCGTGCTTCACCGGGCGTACCGGACGGCGGGAGCCGCTGCGATCGAACGGCCTGTGCCCTCGGTGCGGTCGGCGATCTCACAGACCCCTGCATGGCTGGTGACCTTCATGGACCTGGCCGAACGCCTGCGACGCAGAAGTCCGATCGCCCGCCAGCTGCCGCAGACGGTCGACCTGGCCGTTTTCGACGCCGCACTCGGCGCGGACACCTGGCAGGCCCCCGCCTTCGATCACCTGTTCTCTCTGGAGCACCGTCAGGCTCTGGCTGTCGCTGTGACCTGTGTCGAGCGTGCTGTGCCTGCCCTGGCCTCCTACGTGTTCCCTGTCCTGGATCTGCCCTTCAGACGGACAAAGACCTCCACGCTCGATGCCGGGGAAACGAACAGCACGCGGCACGAGCCCCGACCCGATACCGGCGGCGAGTAGGCCAGTTCACCAGCACGTACGGCCTGCACGAGACTTCAGACCGGCAGCGGCAGCCGCCCCGGCCACGCTCCAGCCAGGACCGGAGGCGTCCCACACAGCCGGGACTGTCCTGCTGGCCTGGTCACTGCTCCAGCCAGGACCGGAGGCGTCCCACACAGCCGGGACTGTCCTGCTGGCCCGTACGGCCGGGGTGGCCGCGTCC
>NZ_JBEYFC010000029.1:0-34929 GCF_040634175.1 Streptomyces sp. NPDC007162 | reverse complement strand
GGGGGGCTCTCCGTGGGTGGGTGTTCGCGGCCGCTGGTTGTGGGGCGGGGCGGCGGTGCGGCGGGGGGGCGGGCCCCGCCCCCCCCACGTCCGGCCGTACGGGCGAACCCGCTGTGGACCCTCGGGCTGCTGCGCAGCGAGCTGGTCACCACGCTGCGGCGCTGGCGTACCCTCGCGCTGCTGGGCGTCCTGGCGGCGGTGCCGATCCTGGTCGGCATCTCCGTGAAGATCGAGACGAGTGGTGACGGCCAGGCCGGCCGGGGCGGCGGCGAAGGGCCCGCGTTCATCTCGCAGGTCACCAACAACGGCCTGTTCCTGGTGTTCACGGCGCTGGCCGCGACCCTTCCGTTCTTCCTTCCGATGGCCGTCGGGGTGGTGGCCGGCGACGCGATCGCGGGCGAGGCCGGCGCGGGCACCCTGCGTTATCTGCTGGTCGCCCCCGCCGGCCGTACCCGTCTGCTGCTCGCCAAGTACACGACGACGATGGCGTTCTGCCTGCTGGCCACCCTGGTGGTGGCGGCCTCCGCCCTCGCCGTCGGCGCGCTCCTCTTCCCGCTCGGCGACCTGACGACCATCTCGGGCACCCGGATCTCCTTCGCCGAGGGCCTCGGCCGAGCCCTGCTGATCGCCCTCGTGGTCGCCGCCTCGCTGACCGGTATCGCCGCCCTCGGACTGTTCGTGTCCACCCTCACCAACAGCGGCATCGCGGCGATGGCGACGACGGTCGGCCTGCTCATCACCGTCCAGATCCTCGACCAGATACCCCAGCTGCACGCGCTCCAGCCGTACTTCTTCTCGCACTACTGGCTGTCCTTCGCCGACCTGGTGCGTGATCCCGTCTACTGGCACGACCTGGTCAGAAACCTCGAACTGCAGGCCCTGTACGCGGCGGTGTTCGGTTCGGCGGCCTGGGCGCGCTTCACGACGAGGGACATCACCGCGTAGCCCGGTCACGCCTAGCCCGGTCACCGCGCGCCATTCAGGCCGACGCGTGGGCGAACCGGGCCGGCGGCGCCTCCGTGGCGAAGAACTCCTTGGCCCGGGCCAGCGCCCCGGCGTCCCCGAGCACGTCACCACGCGCGCTGCCGTTGCCCAGCAGCACCCCGCCGAAGCGCATGCCCAGGTAGGCGGCCGAGTTGTTGAGCAGGCCGACGTAGGGGTCCGCGACCGACGGCTCGTGGCCCGCCAGCACGGCGACCCCCCACAGGGTGCGCCCCGCCAGGGTCTGCCGGAAGTCGATGCCGGGCGTGCGCAGCCAGCCCGACCAGTAGTCCAGGTAGCGCTTGGTGAGGCCGGACACCGAGTACCAGTACACCGGTGAGGCGATCACGATGTCCGTCGCCGCGAGCGTGGCGTCGAGCAGCAGACCGGCGGCGCTGTCCGAGGGCGCGCGCACATGGTCGCTGTCGTGTCGCAGGTCCACGAAGTCCGGCAGTGGGTGTTCGGCGAGGCTGATCCACTGCTGCTCGACGTCGGCGGGCAGTTGGTCGGCGGCTCGGCGTGCCAGCAGCTCGGTGTTGCCGTCCGGACGGGCGCTGCCCAGCACGAACAGGAAACGGCGCGTCATGAGATCCCCCAGGTGAACGGCGCACGACAAATAGAATTGCGTGCATCTTATGCACATGCATGAACTTTGGCCAGAGGCCGCGCGACTTCTTCTGAGGCCCTTCCTGATGCGAGGCTGTGACGTCGTGGTGACGCGTGAGCCGGGGTGAGCGGCCAGACTGGACGGTACGCACGGGTACGACCGGACGGTGACGCCGGGGGAATGAGGGCCGATGTCCCGACTCAGCCGCGAGACGAAGCGGGAAGCTCAGCAGGACGCCGAGCCGGCGGAACCGGTCGAGGTCCGTGTGACGGGCGCCGCCGCGACCGTGGACGGGGTGCCGCTGTTCCCGGCGCCCGGTGAGGAACCGCAGCAGACGGTCCTCAACCACCTGCAGCGGCTCGCCCGCGCCACCGGCCGTCCCGTCCTCGCCACCGTCCACGACGCCCGTATCGGCTTCGTCGTCCGCCTCCGGGTGAACCTGGAAGGCTCCAGCAGCTTCACCGGCGACCCGGTACGGATGGCCGCGCCCGCGGAAGCGGGCACGGCCGCAGCGCACACGGACGCAGCGTCAACGGACCCGGTGGTCCCCGGCACGGTCCGGACGCCGACCGGGGTGTTCGGCCCGCCGCCCACCATGGACGGGACGCCCGCCCAGGCAGTCGTACCGGCGCAGGCCGCCACCGAACTCCTGCCGTCACCCCGCCCGGTACCCGAACTCCGCCCGGAACCCGGATTTCGTCCGGAGTCCCGCCCGGAACCCCTGATGGCCCCCGAAGTCGTCCGTGCCTTCGACCCCGACCCCGGGCACACCCCCGCCCGCGGGTTCGACGCGATCGCCGAGGAGGTGCTCGGGGACGAGCCCGTGACCGTGACGGTGGAGGGGGCCGCGCTGCTCACGGAATCGGTGGCGCGGATCAACGAGGCCGTCAGGACGGGCCGCATCGAGACGGCCGCCGAACTCGCCGAGCACACCGTCGCCGAAGCCTCCGCGGCGTTCGGCGACGGCCACACCGAGGTACTGCACCTGCGCGGCCTGACGGCGTACATCGCCTACCTGGCGGGCGACCCGGAGCGCGCCTTCCACCTCTCCCTCGACGTGGCCCGGCAGCACCGCCGCGCGGGTGACGCCGAGGGGGCGTACGGCAACGTGCGCAGCGCGGCGACCGCCTGGCGCGCGGTGCGCGACCCCGAGCAGGGGCTGCGCCTCGGCCGTGACCTGATCGACCTGTGGACGCAGCTCACCACCGAGGAGGGCCCGGCGGCCGGCGACGTCGAGGAACTGGACTCGGCCCGCGCCCGGATGGGCCGCCTCACGGAACGCGCCCGCCGCGCGGCGGAGAACGCCTGAGCCACCTCAGGCCCGGCGCGCCCGTTACTGCACGCAGAACTCGTTGCCCTCCGGGTCGGCCATCACGGTCCACGCGCCGGCCGGCTCGGAGACGTGCCGCAGTACGGTCGCGCCCAGCGCCTCCAGCCGTGCCTCCTCCTCCGACAGCTTCCCCTCCGCGGCGTGCACGTCGATGTGGAGCCGGTTCTTGCCGGACCTGGCCTCCGGCACCCGCTGGAACAGCAGGCGCCGCCCCAGTCCGGTCCCGCGCTGCTCGTCGTACGGGTCGTCCGGGTGCCGTACGGCGATGAGGTCGCGGAAGGCCGGGCGGCCGTGGTGCTCCACGGTGGCCGCGCCGGGCAGCGCGCCCAGCTCCAGCAGGTGTTCGACGAGCGCACTGTTGTCCTCGGTCACGTAGTGCAGCGCGGCGGCCCAGAAGTCGGCCTGCCCGTGCGGGTCGCGGGCGTCGACGACGAGCTTCCAGTGCAGGGGTGCGGGCGTCTGCGTCATGCCGCCCACTTATAGCCGACGGCCGTACGGCTCACACCGGAGTCGCGGGAGTCTCCGCCGGCGGCGCGGTGGGCCGTGGCAGGGAGGCCGCGGCGAGAGCGCGGGCGGCCCTGCGGGCGGTGCGCAGCGCGTCCCAGGTGAGCAGGGAGAGGGCGAGCCAGACCAGGGCGAAGCCGGCCCAGCGCTCCGCGGGCATGGCCTCGTGGAAGTAGAGGATGCCGCAGAGGAACTGGAAGACCGGCGCCAGGTACTGGAGCAGGCCCAGCGTGGAGAGCGGTACGCGGATCGCGGCGGCGCCGAAGCAGACCAGTGGGACGGCGGTGACGATGCCGGTGGAGGCGAGCAGGGCCGCGTGCCCGGTGCCGTCGTTGAGGAAGCTGGACTCGCCGTGGCCGGCCAGCCACAGCAGATAGCCGAGCGCGGGCAGGAACTGGATCGCGGTCTCCGCCGCGAGCGACTCGACGCCGCCGAGGTTGACCTTCTTCTTGACGAGGCCGTAGGTGGCGAAGGAGAAGGCGAGGACGAGGGAGATCCACGGCGGTTGTCCGTAGCCGACGGTCAGTACGGCCACCGCGGCGAAGCCGACGCCCACGGCCGCCCACTGCGCGGGACGCAGCCGCTCCTTCAGCAGCAGCACGCCCATGGCGATGGTGACCAGGGGGTTGATGAAGTAGCCGAGGGAGGCCTCGACGACGTGGCCGGCGTTCACGGCCCAGATGTAGACGCCCCAGTTGACGGTGATCACGGCGGCGGCGACTGTCACCAGGGCCAGTCGGCGCGGCTGCCGCAGCAGTTCGCCGGCCCAGGCCCAGCGTCGTACGAACGCCAGGGCGGCGGCGACGAAGAGCAGGGACCACACCATCCGGTGGGCGAGGATCTCCACCGACCCGGCAGGCTTCAGCAGCGGCCAGAACAGCGGGACCAGGCCCCACATCCCGTAGGCCGCGATGCCGTTCAGCAGTCCCGCCCGCTGCTCGCCCTTCGATTCACCCCTGGATGTCTCGACACCCTTCGATATCTCGGCCACCGGCCCTCCTCGTCCCCTGGTTCAGCACACCGGGACGAAGGTAGCGCCGAGCGCCCCGGTCTGTCATGGCCGAATCGGCATACGGTCATGACAGACGGGGCGGGGTCGTCCGGGCAGGTCAGCCCTTGAGTGCGGCGGCGAGGCTCTCCGAGAGCGGGGTGGTCGGGCGGCCGGCCAGCCGGGAGAGGTCGCCGGAGTCGACGACCAGCTCGCCCTTGGCGATCGACTCGTCGACGCCGACCAGGATCCCCGCGAAGAACTCGGGCACGCCGGCGCCGGTCAGGATGCCCTGGAGCACCTCGCCGGGCACGGAGTTGTAGACGATCTCCTTGCCGGTCTGCTCGGCGATCAGGGCCGCGTACTCGGCAAAGCTCCAGGCGGTGTCGCCGCCCAGCTCGTACGTCTGGTTCTCGTGGCCCTCACCGGTCAGCACGGCGACCGCGGCGGCCGCGTAGTCCGCACGGGAGGCCGAGGAGACGCGGCCCTCACCGGCGGCCGCGACGACGGCGTTGTGCTCCAGGACCGGGGCGAGGTTCTCGGTGTAGTTCTCGTGGTACCAGCCGTTGCGCAGCAGCGCGTACGGCAGGCCGGAGGCGAGCAGCGCCTTCTCGGTGGCCCGGTGGTCGTCCACCAGGGTGGCCTTCAGGCTGCCCGGGGCGCTGGTGTACGCGAGCAGGGCCACGCCGGCCGCCTTGGCGGCGTCGATGACGACCTGGTGCTGGGCCGGACGGCCCTTGTCGAACTCGTTGCCGGAGATCAGCAGTACCTTGTCGCCGGCGGCGAACAGGCCGTCGAAGGTCTCCGGGGTGTTGTAGTCCGCGACGGCGATCTTCACGCCCTTGGCGCCGAAGTCGGCGGCCTTGGCCTCGTCGCGCACGACGGCGGTGATCTGCTCGGCAGGGACCTTCTCCAGCAGCTGGTTCACGACGTGGCGGCCGAGCTGTCCGGTGGCTCCGGTGACAACGATGCTCATGGTGTGCGATCTCCTTGTGGGGTTCCGTTGCCACTAACCCTAGGGGCTGCGCTAACCAGAAGAAAGTACCCACCTTGAAGTAAGGTACTTGCATGACGGTAAGCACCCCCGAAGCCTCCCCGGAACCCGGGAAGTACGTCGCAGGCGAGGCGATGTGCCCCCACCGGCTGGTCCTGGAGCACGTCACCAGCCGCTGGGGCGTCCTCGTCCTCATGGAACTCCTCGACCGGCCCCACCGCTTCAGCGAACTGCGCCGCGCGATCGGCCGGGTCAGCGAGAAGATGCTCACCCAGACCCTCCAGACGCTGGAACGCGACGGCCTCGTCCACCGGGACGCCCAACCCGTCATCCCGCCCCGCGTCGACTACTCCCTCACCGACCTCGGCCGCGAGGCGGCCCGGCAGGTACGGGACCTGGCCCTGTGGACCGAGCGCCGGATGGCGGACGTGCAACGCGCGCGCGAGGCGTACGACGAGGCGAGGAAGGCCTGAGCGCGCCACGCGCGGCGGGGCCCGGACACGCCGTCCGGACCCCGCTCGCGGCCGCCCCGAATCAGCCGACGACCGTCCAGGTGTCGCCGCCGGCCAGCAGCGCCGCGAGGTCGCCCTTGCCGTGCTGCCCGACCGCGGTGTCCAGCTGCTCGGACATCTGGACGTCGTAGACGGGCCGTGTCACCGAGCGGAAGACGCCGACGGGCGTGTTGTGCAGGGTGTCGGGGTCGGCCAGCCGGGACAGCGCGAAGGCCGTCGTGGGGGACGGGGAGTGAGCGTCGTGGACGAGGATCTCGGACTCGTTGTCCGCGGTCACGTCGACCACCGCCAGGTCACCGGTCAGCCGGTCCCGTACGACACCGCGCGCGCCGTCCGTGCCGAAGCGGATGGGCCGGCCGTGCTCCAGGCGGATCACGGCCTCCTCGGCCGACTGCTTGTCCTTGAGAGCGTCGAAGGCGCCGTCGTTGAAGATGTTGCAGTTCTGGTAGATCTCGATCAGGGCCGTGCCCGGGTGGGCGGCGGCCGCGCGCAGCACCTCGGTCAGGTGCTTGCGGTCGGAGTCGATGGTGCGGGCGACGAAGGAGGCCTCGGCGCCGAGCGCCAGCGACACCGGGTTGAAGGGGGCGTCCAGCGAACCCATCGGTGTCGACTTGGTGACTTTGCCGACCTCGGAGGTGGGTGAGTACTGGCCTTTCGTCAACCCGTAGATGCGGTTGTTGAAGAGGAGGATCTTCAGGTTGACGTTGCGGCGCAGCGCGTGGATGAGGTGGTTGCCGCCGATGGACAGGGCGTCGCCGTCACCGGTGACCACCCACACCGACAGGTCCCGCCGGCTGGTGGCGAGTCCGGTGGCGATCGCCGGCGCCCGCCCGTGGATGGAGTGCATCCCGTAGGTGTTCATGTAGTACGGGAACCGGGAGGAGCAGCCGATCCCGGAGACGAAGACGATGTTCTCCTTCGCCAGCCCCAGCTCCGGCATGAAGCCCTGCACGGCCGCCAGGATCGCGTAGTCACCGCAGCCCGGGCACCAGCGCACCTCCTGGTCGGACTTGAAGTCCTTCATGGACTGTCTGGCCTCGGCCTTGGGCACGAGCTGGAGCAGTCCGTCGGTGACGTCAGTCATGGATGGCCTCCTTGAGCGCCGCGGCGAGCTGCTCGGCCTTGAACGGCATGCCGTTGACCTGGTTGTACGAATGCGCGTCCACCAGGTACCTCGCCCGGACGAGGGTGGCGAGCTGACCGAGGTTCATCTCAGGGATCACCACCTTGTCGTAGGCCTTCAACACGGCGGCGAGGTTCTTCGGGAACGGGTTCAGGTGACGCAGATGCGCCTGCGCGATCGGCTCACCGGCCGCGCGCAGCCGTCGTACCGCGGCCGTGATCGGGCCGTACGTCGAACCCCAGCCCAGCACCAGCGTGCGCGCGCCGTCCGGGTCGTCGACCTCGATGTCGGGGACGGTGATGCCGTCGATCTTGGCCTGCCGGGTGCGGACCATGAAGTCGTGGTTGGCGGGGTCGTAGGAGATGTTGCCGGTGCCGTCCTGCTTCTCGATGCCGCCGATGCGGTGTTCGAGACCGGGCGTGCCGGGGACCGCCCAGGGGCGGGCGAGGGTCTGCGGGTCGCGCTTGTACGGCCAGAAGACCTCGGTGCCGTCGTCCAGGGTGTGGTTGGGTCCGCTCGCGAACCGCACCCGCAGATCGGGCAGCTCGGTCAGCTCCGGGATCCGCCAGGGTTCGCTGCCGTTGGCCAGGTAGCCGTCCGACAGGAGCATCACGGGCGTGCGGTACGTCAGCGCGATCCGGGCCGCCTCCAGCGCCGCGTCGAAGCAGTCGGCGGGGGTGCGCGGGGCGACCACCGGGACCGGCGCCTCGCCGTTGCGGCCGTACATCGCCTGGAGCAGGTCCGCCTGCTCGGTCTTGGTCGGCAGCCCGGTGGACGGCCCGCCGCGCTGGATGTCGACGACCAGCAGCGGCAGCTCCAGGGAGACCGCGAGCCCGACCGTCTCCGCCTTCAGCGCCACCCCGGGGCCGGAGGTCGTCGTCACCGCGAGCGAACCGCCGAAGGCCGCCCCCAGCGCCGCACCGATACCGGCGATCTCGTCCTCCGCCTGGAAGGTCCGCACGCCGAAGTTCTTGTGCTTGGACAGCTCGTGCAGGATGTCGGAGGCCGGGGTGATCGGGTACGACCCGAGGAACAGCGGCAGCTCCGCCTGCCTGCTCGCCGCGACCAGGCCGTAGGCCAGGGCCAGGTTTCCGGAGATGTTCCGGTAGGTGCCGACCGGGAACGCGGTCGTCGCCGGCGCGATCTCGTAGGAGACCGCGAAGTCCTCCGTCGTCTCGCCGAAGTTCCAGCCCGCGCGGAAGGCCGCCAGGTTGGCGTTCATGACCTCGGGCTTGCGGGCGAACTTCTGCTTGAGGAACTTCTCCGTGCCCTCGGTCGGCCGGTGGTACATCCATGACAAGAGGCCGAGCGCGAACATGTTCTTGCTGCGCTCGGCCTCTTTGCGGGTGAGGTCGAATTCCTTCAGTGCCTCCACTGTCAGCGTGGTCAGCGGCACCGGATGAAGGCTGTAACCGTCCAGTGAGCCGTCATCCAGGGGCGAGGTGTCGTAGCCGACTTTCTGCATCGCCCGTTTGGTGAACTCGTCCGTGTTGACGATGATCTCCGCGCCGCGCGGCAGATCGCCGATGTTGGCTTTCAGAGCGGCCGGGTTCATCGCGACCAGCACGTTCGGCGCGTCACCCGGGGTGAGGATGTCGTGGTCGGCGAAGTGCAACTGGAAGGACGACACCCCGGGCAGGGTGCCCGCCGGGGCCCGGATCTCGGCCGGGAAGTTGGGGAGGGTCGAAAGGTCGTTGCCGAAGGACGCCGTCTCCGACGTGAAGCGGTCGCCGGTGAGCTGCATACCGTCACCCGAGTCCCCCGCGAACCGGATGATCACCCGGTCCAGGCGCCGGACGGACTTCACGCCGCCCGGCCTGCGCTGCTCTCCGACGACGGTCCCGTCGGCTGTTCCATCGGCCTGTTCCGTTGTCCTGCTGACCTGGCTGGTCACTGAACTGGACCTCCTTCGAGGCGGCTGCCGGGGCCTGGCCGTCCCACGGACCAACCCACCTTCAACCCTACGTCGGTTAGGGTCGCCTTCCCGTGCCTGCTCGCATGCTGGACGGTGTTTCGAGACGACCTTTCGCCCTGGCTTGTCATGATTTTCCCTCCCCCTGGCTGCCTTCCGGTGCCGACACGGTGTCCGCCCGTCAGGAGTTCAGATAGGTCAGAACGGCCAGAACACGCCGGTGGTCACCGTCGCTCTGGGAGAGGCCGAGCTTGAGGAAGATGTTGCTGACGTGCTTCTCGACGGCTCCGTCGCTGACGACCAGCTGCCGCGCGATCGCCGAGTTCGTCCGTCCCTCGGCCATCAGCCCCAGTACCTCCCGCTCCCGCGGGGTCAGTCCGGTCAGCACGTCCTGCTTGCGGCTGCGCCCGAGCAACTGCGCCACCACCTCCGGGTCGAGCGCCGTACCTCCGTCGGCGACCCGCACCACGGCGTCGACGAACTCCCGCACCTCCGCGACCCGGTCCTTCAGGAGGTATCCCACGCCCCGGCTGGACCCGGCCAGCAGTTCGGTGGCGTAGCGCTCCTCGACGTACTGCGACAGCACCAGCACCCCGAGCCCGGGATGCGCCTTGCGCAGCCGTACGGCGGCCCGCACCCCCTCGTCGGTGTGCGTCGGCGGCATCCGCACGTCCGCCACGACGACGTCCGGCAGCGCGCCCTGCGCGTCCAGCTCGGCGATGGTCCTGACCAGTGCCTCCGCATCCCCGACGCCCGCGACGACGTCATGCCCCCGGTCGGTCAACAGCCGGGTCAGCCCCTCCCTGAGCAGCACGGAATCCTCGGCGATGACCACCCGCACCCTGTCCTCCACGATCTCGCGGCCCCCCACACCCCGTCCGGCGTACATGCCTGCCCTGTCCGAAAGTCCAGCATTCCAGCATTCGGATCGCAGTGCGTGCGGGTAGGGGAGGACGCGAGCCAAAATCGAGTGGCGGCGACGAAGCCGGGGCGGCGGGGGCGGATCCGTGCCCTCAGCGCCGCCAGGGCAGCTCCGCCGTCACCCGGGTGGGCCCGCCCGCCGGTGAGTCCACCACCAGGATCCCGTCGACCGCGTCCAGCCGCTCGGCCAGCCCCGCCAGCCCCGATCCCCTGGTCGTGTCCGCACCCCCCACCCCGTCGTCCACGACCTGCAGCATCAGCCGGTCCTCGCTCCGCCACACGTCCACCGTCACCCCACTCGCGCGCGCGTGCTTGCTGACGTTCTGCAGCAGCTCGGACACCGTGAAGTACGCGATCCCCTCGATGGCCGCCGCCGGCCGCTCCACCAGGTCGACCTCCACCCGCACCGGCACCGTGCACCGCGAGGCGACGGAGGACAGCGCCGCGTCCAGCCCCCGGTCGGTCAGCACCGCCGGATGAATCCCCCGGGCCAGATCCCGCAGCTCCTGCAACGCGGTCTTCACCTCACCGTGCGCCTCGTCCACCATCCGCGCCGCGACCTGCGGATCCTCCCGCAGCTTCTCCTTCGCCAGTCCCAGATCCATGGCCAGTGCCACCAGCCGCGCCTGCGCGCCGTCGTGCAGGTCCCGCTCGATCCGCCGCAGGTCGGCGGCGGCCGTGTCGACGACCACCCCCCGGTCCGACTCCAGCTCCACCACCCGCGACGCCAGCCTCGACGGCCCCAGCAGCCCGTGCACCATCACCCGGTCCACCATCGTCAACGCCCGCACGATCCACGGAGTGGCCAGCGTGAACAGCAGCCCCACCAGCACCGTCACCGTGATCTCGAACGGGTTGTCCACGTAGACGCTGTGATGCGCGTCGCCGTACAGCTGGATCCCGCCCTGCCCGGCGTACACCGGGAACACCCAGAACCACAGCGGATACGTCAACAGGGCCCAGCCGTACACCCAGAGGTTGAGCGCGACGACGAACGAGAACATCGACCAGGGGAACTGCAGCACCGCGTACAGCAGATGACGCCAGGACGTGCCGCTCTTCAGCACCGCGCCCATCCAGGCGAAGAACCCCGGCTTGCGCATCCGCAACGGCTCGGGGTCCGCCACCTCCAGTTTCAGCAGCCCACGCGCGCGTGCCCGCTCCAGCGCCCCGAAGCCCCGGCACCCGGCGAGGGCCACCGCCAGCAGCGGGATCCCGATGAAGGTCACCAGCAGCCCGACACCGAGGGACAACATCGTCACGGTCCACACGAACAGTGCGACGCCCACCGGAAGGCCCAGCAGCACATAGCCGAACTCGCGCAGGCTGCGTGCCTCGAACGGCGCCCGCAGCACGGCGGGCACCCGGCGCCGACGCTCCCCGTAGGGCTCGTACGGCTCATCGTCGTGGCCGTACCCGCGCTCCTGCCCGTACCCGTGTCCCTGTCCGTACTCCGTGGCCATCGCCGCCGTCCCGTCCTGTCCAGTCACCTCGGCCCTGTCCTGCTGTACCTCCACCCTGCTGCGCCGCAGGCGCACGGACCATGGAGTCCGTCGGCGTCTTGAACGGGGGTTTTCCCCACCTTCCACGACCGGTCACGTGCTACGACCGGTCGCGCCAGGGCAGCTCGGCGGTGACCGTCGTGGGGCCGCCGTCGGGCGATACGACGACGAACAGGCCGTCGACCGCACCCAGCCGGTCCGCGAGCCCTCGTATCCCGGTGCCACGGTCCAGGCTCGCCCCGCCCCGCCCGTCGTCCCGTACCTGGATCAGCAGCCGGTCGTCGGTCCGCCATACGTCGACCGAGGCGCTGCGCGCGCCACTGTGCTTGCTGATGTTCTGCAGCAACTCGGAGACGGTGAAGTAGGCGATGCCCTCGATCGCGGGCGCCGGTCTGGCCGGCAGATCGGCGGTCACCTGCACCGGCACCGTGCACCGCGAGGCGACCGAGGACAGCGCCGCGTCCAGCCCCCGGTCGGTCAGCACCGCCGGGTGGATGCCCCGGGCCAGGTCCCGCAGCTCCTGGAGGGCCAGCTTCACCTCGCCGTGCGCCTCCTCGACCATCGCGGCGGCCGCGTCCGGATCCTCCAGCAGCTTCTCCTTCGCCAGACCGAGCCCCATCGCCAGGTTGACGAGACGGGCCTGCGCGCCGTCGTGCAGGTCCCGCTCGATCCGCCGCAGGTCAGCGGCCGCCGTGTCCACGACCACCCCCCGGTCGGACTCCAGTTCGGCGATCCGGCGCTCCAGCTCGTCCGACGGCGACAGCAGGCCGCGCACCATCGCCCGGTCCACGTTCGCGAACCCGCGCGCGATGAAAGGCAGCACCGGCCACAGCACGAACAGCGAGGCCAGCGTCACACCGAAGGTGAGAACCCCCCAGGGCAGCCGGATGAAGTCGTACAACAGAGTCCGCCAGCCCACCGGGTCCTTGAGCGTCATCCAGAGCCGCTGCGAGCCCGCGCCGCGCTTCCCCCACGGCAGCGGCGTCGGCTCCTCCACCCGCACGCCGAGCAGCGCACGCGCGCGTGCCCGTTCCAGCTTCCCCAGCTGCCGGGCGCCCAGCAGGGTGGCGGCGAGCAGCGGGATGCCGATCACCGTGAGCGTCAGGATGCCGCTCGCCCACAGCGTCGTCATCACGTAGACGAAGCCGAACAGCGACATCGGCAGGTTCAGCAGAAGGTGCGCGATCTCCTTCCAGGTGTGACCGTCGAAGGCGAAGCGCACGGGCGGCAGCCGCTCGCGGTCGTCTCCGCCGTCGACGGAGCTGAGGGATCGGGGTACGGGTGCGGTCATATGCGCCAGCGTGCCGTGTGCCGTGACGCCGCGCCATGGAGTTCGCCGCCCCGGTCGCCCTGGGGAAAACCCCACCAGTGGCCTCCCGCACCGGGTCTCACCGTGCGACGGGGCTGCTTACCGTCCCTTTATCAGGGCCTAGACTCCGGTGCGTACAGATCGTCGAATCAGGAGTTGACCGAGGTCACGTACCGAGGTCGGGACAACGGGCCGGACCGGGTCCGCTGTCTGTCGAGGGAGTGAGGGGCGGACGATGCGGGAGACGGTGGGTGGTGAACCGACCGTGGCCGTCGCGGCGGGCTACTTCGCGTCCTACTCGGTCGTGGGGTTGCTGACAGCCGTCGGCGTGCTCTTCGTCGCCGTCGCCTTCGGGGCCGGCCGGCTGCTGCGCCCCGTGGTCCCCACCCCCGAGAAACTCCTCACCTACGAGTGCGGTGTCGACCCCGTCGGCGAGGGCTGGGCCCACACCCAGGTCCGCTACTACGTCTACGCCTTCCTCTACGTCATCTTCGCCGTCGACTCGATCTTCCTGTTCCCCTGGGCGACGGTCTTCGCCGCCCCCGGCTACGGCGTGGCCACGCTCGTGGAGATGTTCATCTTCCTCGGCTTCCTCACCGTCGGCCTGCTGTACGCATACAAGAAGGGCGTCCTGACATGGACGTGACGCCGGAACCCGTCCTGCTGCCGGAACCTGCTGTTCCCCCCGCGGAAGGCAGAGGGAAACTGGGCGCGCTCGCCCGCCTCGCCCCCGAGCCCATGAAGGTCGTCCTCAACTGGGGCCGCCGCTACTCGCTCTGGGTCTTCAACTTCGGTCTCGCCTGCTGCGCGATCGAGTTCATCGCCGCGTCGATGGCCCGCCACGACTTCATCCGCCTCGGCGTGATCCCCTTCGCGCCGGGCCCCCGCCAGGCCGACCTGATGGTGGTCTCGGGCACGGTCACGGACAAGATGGCCCCGGCGGTCAAACGCCTGTACGAGCAGATGCCCGAGCCGAAGTACGTCATCTCCTTCGGCGCCTGCTCGAACTGCGGCGGCCCCTACTGGGACTCCTACTCCGTCACCAAGGGCGTCGACCAGATCATCCCGGTCGACGTCTACGTCCCGGGCTGCCCGCCCCGCCCCGAGGCCCTCCTCCAGGGCATCCTGAAACTCCAGGAGAAGATCGCGGCCGAGTCCCTCCGCGACCGCTACGGCAGCCGGCGCCCCTCCGCCGCGGCCCTCCAGAGCGGTCTGGTGCACCCGCCGGCCCCCAAGGCGGGGGAGGGGGACACCCGATGACCCCCACGACCGGCTGGCTGCCGGCGCCCGTCGAGGAACTCTTCGGCCCGGACGCGACGGCCGAGGAGTCCTACGAGGTCCTCACGGTCGATGTCCCGCCGTCCTCCTGGCCGGCCGCCCTGGAAGTCGCCCGTACGACCCTCTCCTGCACCTACTTCGACTGGCTGAGCGCGGTCGACGAACCAGGCACCGGATTCCACGTCTGTGCCCACGTCGTCGCCCTCGCCCCGGTCCGCCGCCTCCTGCTGCGCACGACCGTGCCGCACACCCACCCCGAACTCCCGTCCGCCGTCGGCGTCTACGCGGGCGCCCGCTGGCACGAACGCGAGACCCACGAGATGTTCGGCGTCCGCTTCACCGGCCACCCCGGCCTCGACCACCTCCTCCTCCCGGAAACCTTCGAGGGCCACCCCCTCCGCAAGGACTTCGTCCTGGCCGCCCGTGTCGCCAAGGCCTGGCCCGGCGCCAAGGAACCGGGCGAGTCCGACCACGGCGGCCCCAAGCGCCGCCAGATGCTCCCCCCGGGCGTACCCGACCCCAACGAGTGGGGTCCTCTGAAGGGCCAGCTCCCGCCCGCCCCCGCCCGCCCGGCCCGAACCGCCGGCACCCGCCCGCCCGCCGTGACCGGCGACCGCCCGGTACGACGCGCACGCACGGCGGCCGGGGGCTCCGCGAGCCAGCCGACCGAGCAGCCCACGACGACGGGCGCGGCCGGTCCGCCCACGGCAACGGACGCGACCGGGCAGACCCCGGCGGCGGGGCCGACGCCGACCGAATCCCGGCCGGCGAGCACCCCACGCCGCTCCCGCACCGCGAGCGCCGGGTCAGCTTCCCAGCGGGCCGCGTCCGGGGCGGAGACGGCTGCGGAGCAGGCCTCTGCGGAGGGGAGCTCCCCCGAGCAGGCGTCCGTGGAGAAGACCTCTGTGGAGGAGACCGCTCCGGCGCCGGAGCGGTCGGCGGCACCCCGGGGACCACGCCGAGCGCGTACCGCCTCGGGTGGTTCCGCTTCGCAGCGCGCGCAGGAGGCGACGCCGTCGACGGAACCGGCCGCCCCGCCCCACCCTGCGCGCAGCGCGGACGCGCCCTGGCACCACGCCCGTCCGGCCTTCGACGAACCGGAACCCGCCGGGCGGCGCGCGACGCCGACCGGGCCGCCGGGGCCGGCGGTGGCTCCGCCCGGCGCCGAGGAGGGTCCCCTCTCCGAGGGGACGGCTCCTGAGGAGCCGGGTACCGCAGCCCCCGGCACCGACGATCCCGATCCCGAAAGGGCCGCCCGCGACAAGGCCGCCCCCGACCAGGCCGATCCCGAACAACCGCCCCGAGACGACCGCCCAGGAGGCTCGCAGTGAACGGCGCTCCGGACGTCGCCCTGCGACTCGTCGTCGTGTTCGTCGTCTTCCTCACCTTCCCCCTGATCGTCGGTCAGACCGAGCACAAGGTGATGGCCCATATGCAGGGCCGCCTCGGACCGATGTACGCCGGCGGCTTCCACGGCTGGGCCCAGCTGATCGCCGACGGTGTGAAGTTCGCACAGAAGGAGGACGTGGTCCCGGCGGGCGCGGACCGCCGTGTCTTCCAGCTGGCGCCGGCGGTGGCCCTCCTCCCGTACCTGCTCGTGCTGCTGGCCATCCCGATCGGGCCCGGCGAGGGCGCCGTCGGTCAGGTCCTGGACGCCGGTGTGTTCTTCGTGCTGGCCGTCATGGGCGTCGGCGTCCTCGGCTCGCTCATGGCCGGCTGGGCCAGCGCCAACAAGTTCTCCCTCCTCGGCGGCCTGCGTACCGCCGCTCAGCTCCTCGCCTACGAACTCCCGATGCTGCTCGCCGCCGCCTCCGTGGCGATGGCGGCGGGCACGGTCTCCCTGCCGGGCATCGTCGGCGCCTTCCACTGGTGGTGGCTGCCCTGGCAGATCACCGGTGCGCTGGTGTTCTTCGTCGCCGGTCTCGCGGAGCTCCAGCGGCCCCCGTTCGACATGCCCGTCGCCGATTCGGAGATCATCTTCGGGGCCTACACCGAGTACACCGGCCTGCGCTTCGCTCTCTTCCTGCTCGCCGAGTACGCCGGGATCGTCGTCCTGTGCGGTCTGACCACCGTCCTCTTCCTGGGCGGCTGGCACGGCCCGTGGGGCACCGACGGTCTGGGCTGGCTGTGGACCCTGCTGAAGACGGCCCTCCTGGCCTTCGTCGTGATCTGGCTCCGCGTCACCTACCCACGCCTGCGCGAGGACCAGCTGCAGAAGTTCTCCTGGACCCTCCTCGTCCCCCTTTCCCTCGCTCAGATCGCCCTCACCGGCATCGTCAAGGTGGTGATCTCCTAGTGGCCCCCATTCCTGGCTCCGGCCTCGCCAAGGGCCTGGCCGTCACCCTGCGCACGATGACCCGCAAGTCGGTCACCGAGCAGTACCCGGACGCGCTTCCCGACCTCCCGCCCCGCACCCGGGGCGTCATCGGCCTGTTCGAGGAGAACTGCACGGTCTGCATGCTCTGCGCCCGTGAGTGCCCCGACTGGTGCATCTACATCGACTCCCACAAGGAGACCGTCCCGGCGGCGGCCCCCGGCGGCCGTGAACGCAGCCGCAACGTCCTGGACCGCTTCGCCATCGACTTCTCCCTGTGCATGTACTGCGGTATCTGCATCGAGGTCTGTCCTTTCGACGCCCTCTTCTGGTCCCCGGAGTTCGAGTACGCGGAGACCGACATCCACGAACTCACCCACGAGCGGGACAAGCTCCGCGCATGGATGTGGACGGTCCCCGCCCCGCCTGCCCTCGACGCCGGTGCGGAGGAACCGAAGGAGATCGCCGCCGCCCGCAAGACCGCCGAGAAGCTCGCCGCCGCGCAGGCGCAGGCCGCTGCGGACCCCGAGCCGGGGGAGGGGCAGTCGTGACCGCGCTCGCCCAGACGCCGCACGGCTTCCTGTCCCCGACCGGCGTGGAGGTCGCCTTCCTGCTCGTCGGTCTGGTCACCTTCGGCGCCGCGCTGGTCACGGTCACCACCCGCCAGCTGGTGCACGCCGCCCTGTGGCTGGTGGTCGCCCTCGGTGGTCTCGCCGTCGAATACCTGCTGCTCACCGCCGAGTTCATCGCCTGGGTGCAGGTCCTCATCTATGTGGGCTCCGTCGTCGTCCTCCTTCTCTTCGGTCTGATGCTCACCAAGGCCCCCATCGGCCGGTCCCCGGACGCCGACTCGGGGAACCGCTGGTTCGCGCTCGCCGTCGCCGTGGCCGCGGCCGCCGCCCTGGTCTGGGTGGTCGTGGACGCCTTCCGCACCACCTGGATCGACCTGGGCGGCGCCGCAGCCGGCTCGACGAAGGTCACCGGCGCGAGCCTGTTCCAGAACTGGGTCCTGCCCTTCGAGGCCCTCTCCGTCCTCCTTCTCGCGGCCCTGGTCGGGGCGATCGTCCTGTCCCGCAAGGCGAAGGCGGATCCGTCCCCGCCTCCTGTGAACGGACGGGTCGTCACGCAGGGTTCCCCTCCGGTCACGGATTCCGGGATTCACCCGATCGAGCAGGAAGGCGCCCGCTGATGCACCTCGCCTATCCCGCCGTTCTCTCCGCTCTGCTCTTCTGCACCGGCCTGTACGGCGTCCTCGCGCGCCGCAACGCGATCCTGGTCCTGATGTCGGTCGAGCTGATGCTCAACGCCGTCAACCTCAACCTCGTCGCCTTCGACGTCTGGCTGAGCAAGGCGGCTCGGGACACCCTGCACTCCGGCCAGGCCCTGACCCTGTTCACCGTTGCCATCGCCGCCGCCGAGATCGGCATCGGCCTGGCGATCGTCCTCGCCGTCCACCGCAACCGCGGCACCTCCGACATCGACCGGCTCCGCGACACCGCCGAGGGCCATGAGGAAGGCACGGCCGGCCCGCCCACGGACGGGACGGCCGACGAGAAGGCTGAGGCCACCGCGTGACCACGACCACCCTCGCCGTCCTCGTCCCCCTCCTGCCGTTCCTCGGCGCCGCGGCCGGTCTGCTCCTGGGGCGCACGGCCCCCGGGTTCGTCCGGCCGCTCGCGGTCCTGCCGACGCTCGCCGCGCTCGCCCTCGCCTGCGCGGTCGCCGCCGACCAGGGCGGCGGCCGGGCCGTCGAGGCGCACACGCAGCTCACCCCGACCGGCTCGGTGCCGATCGAACTCGCCCTGGACGTCGACGGCTTCGCCGCCCTCGTCGCCGTCCTCGTCGCCTTCGTCGCCACCTGCGTGCAGGTCTACTCGACCGGCTACCTGCGCGACGACCCGCGCTACCCCTCGTACGCCGCCCTCGTCTCCCTCTTCACCTCCGCGATGCTGCTGGTCGTCTACTCCGGCGACCTGATCGTGCTGCTGGTCGGCTGGGAGGTCATGGGCATCTGCTCCTACTTCCTCGTCGGCCACTACTGGGAGACCCCCGAGGCACGCGCCGCCTCCCTCAAGGCCTTCCTGGTCACCAAGCTCGGTGACGTACCGTTCCTCATCGGCCTGTTCGCGCTGGCCACCGACGCCGGTTCGTTCCGCATCACCGCGGTCCTCACCACCGTCGCGGACGGCGGCCTGCACCACCCGACCCTGGTCGGCCTGCTCCTCCTGTGCGGCGTGGCGGGCAAGTCGGCGCAGTTCCCGCTGCACACCTGGCTCCCCGACGCCATGGCGGGCCCTACCCCCGTCTCCGCACTGATCCACGCGGCGACCATGGTCGCCGCCGGTGTCTACTTCGTCGCCCGGCTCCTCCCGGTCTTCGAGGCCAGTGCGGCCGTGATGGTCGTCCTCGCCGTGATGGCCGCCGTCACGATGGCCGGTTCGGCCCTCGCCGCCCTCGCCCAGGACGACATCAAGCGCGTCCTCGCCTACTCGACGATCGGCCAGCTCGGCTACATGACGGGCGCTCTCGCCGTCGGCGACCGCGGCGCCGCCGTCTTCCACCTGCTGTCCCACGGTGCCTTCAAAGCGCTCCTGTTCCTCGCGGCCGGTGTGATCATCCACGCCGCCGGCACCAACTCGCTCGCCGTCATGTCCCGCACCTCCGGCCTGCGCGAACGAGTCCCGGACGCCTACTGGACGATGACCGTGGCGCTGCTCGCGCTCGCCGCGATCCCGCCCTTCAGCGGCTTCTTCTCCAAGGAGTCGGTCCTCGGCGCCGCCGAACACGCCACGACCGGGCAGGCCGAGCACGTCCCCGGCAGCGCCGGCTGGATCGTCCTCGTCGCCGGTCTGGTCACCGCGCTGCTGACCGCCGCGTACGCCACCCGGCTGTGGCTGCTGGCCTTCCGGGGCCAGGGAGCCGAGGCCCCGGACCACGGCAGGCAGCCGCTGTCCATGACGGTGGTGCTGTGGGTGCTGGCCGTCCCGTCCCTGGCCTTCGGCGGTTTCGCCTACCGCTCGCTGCCCGGCTGGTTCGACGGCCGCGCCCTCACCCCGACCCTCACCACCTCCGTCCTCGGCACCGGCCTCGCGCTGGCCGGCGGACTCGTCACCTACGGCGCCTGGCAGCGCACCCGGACGTCGGCGTCCCAGGTCCCGCTGGGCGCCGTCGCCGCGCACCCGGAGGGCGATGCCGGGCAGGTCGAGGCCGAGGCCATCGCCGCCCACGCTCCGGCGTTCGGCGACGTGGCCTACGCACCCGACCCGGCCGACCCCGGCCGGTTCCTGCTCGGCCCACTGCACCGGCACGCGGCCGCGGGCTTCCACCTGGACGCCCTGTACGACGTGCTGTTCGTCCGCCCGATCCTGGCCGCCGCGAGCCTCGTCCAGTTCCTCGACCGCGAGGTCGTCGACACCTACGTCCGTGGGGCGGGTGCTCTGCCCCGCCTGCTCGGCGCCGCCGTACGGCGCGCCCAGACCGGCAACATTCAGACCTATGTGAGCGCGCTGCTCGCCGGCACCGTCGTCCTGGCGGTCGCCGTCCTCCTCGTCGCCACGGGAGCGTGAGCAGGCGTGATCGATATCAGTGAATCCGTGATGCAGTTCCTTCTGGCGTTGATCGTCGTCGGCCCGCTCCTGGGCGCCGTCGCCGCCCTGCTGCCCGCCCCACCCGGACTGAAGGGGAAGTCACCCGAGCAGGCCGTGCTCCGGCACGGCGTGACCGTCACCGGTACCGTCCTCATCGCCGCGATCGTCCTCGCACTCGGCTTCGACCAGGACCACCCGTCGAGGATGCAGGCCACGACCGACATCAGCTGGATCCCCGCACTCGACGTGCGCATCCACCTCGGCATCGACGGCATCTCCCTCCCCCTCGTGGTCCTGACCGCGCTGCTGACCTTCCTTTGCGCGCTCTACTCGTACTTCAACCCGCCCGCGGGCCCGTCCCCGAAGGCCTTCGTCGCACTGCTGCTCGTCCTGGAGTCCGGCACCCTCGCCACCTTCGCCGTCCTCGACCTGCTGCTGTTCTTCCTCGCGTTCGAAACCGTGCTCATCCCGATGTACTTCCTCATCGCCCGCTGGGGCGGCGAGGGACGGAACCGGGCCGCCTGGAAGTTCATCCTCTTCACCCTGCTCGGCTCCGTCGTCATGCTCCTCGGCCTGCTCCTGATCGGAATCAAGGCGGGCACGTTCGACATGGTGGCACTCGCCACTGACAACGGCCGGTCGCTGACCACGTCCGTGCAGGTCATCGCCGTTCTGGCGATCGGGCTCGGACTCGCGGTCAAGACCCCGATGTGGCCCCTGCACAGCTGGCTGCCGGACGCTCACACCGCCGCGCCGACCGTCGGCTCGGTGATGCTGGCCGGCGTCCTGCTGAAGATGGGCACGTACGGGTTCGTCCGGATCCTGCTGCCGGTAGCGCCGGACGGCTTGCGCACCTTCGCGCCCTACCTGGCCGCCTTCGCCGTCGTCGGGATCATCTACGGGTCCCTGGCCTGCCTGAACCTCGCCAAACGGGGCGTGCGGGGCGACCTCAAACGACTGATCGCCTACTCCTCCGTCGGCCACATGGGCTTCGTCCTGCTCGGTATCGCCACCATGACCCCGACCGGCGTCAACGGCGCGCTGTTCGCCAACATCGCCCACGGCCTCATCACCGGCCTGCTGTTCTTCCTGGTCGGCGGCCTCAAGGACCGCACCGGCACCACCGACCTCGACACCCTCTCCGAGGACACCGGTGCCGCGGTGTACGGCAGGGCGCCGCGCCTCGGCGGGCTGCTGGCGTTCGCCGCCGTCGCCTCGCTCGGGCTGCCCGGACTCGCGGGCTTCTGGGGCGAGATGCTCGCCCTGTTCGGCGCGTTCGAGCCCGCCGCCGGCCTGAGCCGCCCGGCCTTCCTGACCTTCATGGCGATCGCTGCCTTCGGCACCCTGCTGACCGCCGCGTACATGCTGACCGTGGTCCGCCGTGTCTGCATGGGCGCCACCCCGCGGGACATGCCGGAACTCGCCGACGTCCGCACGTACGAGTTCGCGGCCTGGACCCCGCTCGTCGCCCTCACCGTCGTCGCCGGACTGTGGCCCAGGGCCCTGCTCGGCCTGACCGACCCGGCCGTCCAGCAGCTCCTCGCAGGAGGCACCCGATGAGCGCCCTGGCCCAGCCCCTGGCCGCGACCCTCGTCCAGTCGGTCGACTGGCTCGCCATCGCCCCGCCGACCCTCACGGCGGTCGTCGGTCTCGCGGTCCTGGTCGCCGACCTGTTCGTGCCCGAGGCCAGGAAACCGCTCCTCGGCCGGGTGTCGGTCGCCGGACTCGCCGCGGCCGCCGCCCTGCTGCTCCCCCTCCTGGACCACGACCGCAGCACCTTCTGCCTGACCGGCGCCGCGCACGCGTGCAGCTACACCGCCGACCGGTTCACTCTGGTCGTGCAGTTCCTGGTCCTCGGCGGCGCCCTGCTCACGGCGCTGCTGTCCCTCACCACCCTGAAGGACGGCAGGAGCCGCTACCCCCAGGGCGAGTTCTGGTTCCTGCTGCTCTCCTCGGCCGCCGGTGCCGCCCTGCTCCCCGCCGCACGCGACCTCGCCACCCTCGTCGTCGCCCTGGAGGTCGCCTCCCTGCCCGCCTTCGCCCTCGTCGGCATCCGCCACGGCGACAGGCGGTCCTCCGAAGCGGCCCTCAAGTTCTTCCTGTCCTCGGTGACCGCCACCGCCGTCAGCCTCATGGGCATCAGCTTCGTGTACGCCACGACCGGCAGCCTCTACCTCACCCAGGTCGCCGAGCGCATCCAGCACGTCGACGGACAACTGCACACCCTCGCTCAGACGGGTGTCGTCCTCACCCTTGTGGGCTTCGCCTTCAAGACAGCCGCGGTCCCGTTCCACTTCTGGGTGCCCGACACCTACGTCGGGGCTCCCCTCCCGATCGCCGCCTACCTGTCGGTCGTCGGCAAGGCCGTCGGCTTCTCCGGCCTGATCCTGATCACCGTCGTCGCCTTCCCGTCGTACGCCGACATCTGGGGGCCCGCGCTCGCCGTCCTGGCCGCTCTCACCATGACCGCCGGCAACGCGGCGGCCCTGCGCCAGCAGGCCACGCGCGCGTACAGCGCGGTACGACTGCTCGCCTGGTCGTCGGTGGGCCAGGCGGGCTACCTACTGGTGCCGATCGCCGCCGCCGGATACACCGACGCCCCCGGGAAGGCCGTCGGCTCCACCATCGCCTACGCCCTCATGTACGCGGCCGTGAACCTCGGCGCCTTCGCGGTGGCCGCCCTGGTCGGCCGCACCCGCCAGCTGAACCGTGTCTCCGACTACCGCGGCCTGTACGCCAGAAACCCGCTCACCGCGCTGCTCCTGGCGTTCTTCCTGCTGTGCCTGGCCGGACTCCCGCCCGGCGTCATCGGACTGTTCGCGAAAGTCACCGTCTTCTCGACGGCCGTCGACGCGGGCCTGGGCTGGCTGGCCGTCATCATGGCGGTCAACGTGGTGATCGCCCTCTTCTACTACCTCCAGTGGACGACCCTGCTGTTCCGCGCCCCCGAGGGCGAGCCGGCCAAGCACCCCCTCCCGGCTCCTCTCACCGCCGCGCTCGCCCTCACCGGCGCCCTCGGCATCGCGCTGTCCGGAGCGCCGCAGCTGGTGCTGCGCTTCGCCGCCACAGGCCTGTTCTGACGTCCTCCAGGCGGGTGGAACCGTGCCCGCACGCGCGCGTGAGTCCGCGCCCGCACGCGCCCGGCCGTCCTCACCCGGACGGCTCACACGGCGCACAGCGGGCACAAGGGAACTAGTGGCCACCGCCTGGCGTTGACCAGTTCGGGAAGGTCCACTGGACGTGACACCACGACACCAGAGGCATCGCGGACCGGAAGGCAGCAGCGCAGGCAAAGGGTTCCCCTGCCGCACGACTTGGAGGGCGTACCGTGCACCGCCGGCACAACGGACTCAGGACCGCAGTTCTCCTCGGGGGACTGTCGGCACTCATCATCGTCATCGGCAGCTTCTTCGGCCGGACGGGTCTGATCGTCGCGGTCCTCGTCGCCCTCGGCACGAACGCGTACGCGTACTGGAACAGCGACAAACTGGCGCTACGCGCGATGCGCGCCCGCCCGGTGAGCGAGTTCGAGGCCCCGGCCCTGTACCGGATGGTGCGCGAGCTCTCCACCCAGGCACGCCAGCCCATGCCCCGCCTGTACATCTCGCCCACGGAGGCGCCCAACGCCTTCGCCACCGGCCGCAACCCGCGCAACGCCGCCGTGTGCTGCACGGAGGGCATCATGCGCATCCTCGACGAGCGTGAACTGCGCGGAGTCATCGGCCATGAGCTCAGCCATGTCTACAACCGGGACATCCTCATCTCGTCGGTGGCCGGCGCACTCGCCTCCGTGATCATGTTCCTGGTCAACTTCGCCTGGCTGATCCCGGTCGGCCGTTCGGACGACGACGACGGCCCGGGCTTCCTCGGCCTGCTGTTGATCATGATCCTGGGTCCGCTCGCCGCCTCCCTCATCCAACTCGCCATCAGCCGTTCCCGGGAGTACGAGGCGGACGCCTCCGGAGCCCAGCTCACCGGCGACCCGCTCGCCCTGGCCAGCGCGTTGCACAAGCTGGAGGCCGGTACCAAGCAGCTTCCGCTGCCCCCGGAGCCCCGCATCGAAACCGCGAGCCACATGATGATCGCGAACCCCTTCCGGCCGGGCCAGGGCCTGTCCAAGATGTTCTCGACGCACCCGCCCATGGCGGAACGGATCGCCCGGCTGGAGAAGATGGCAGGCCGCCCCCGGTGAGGACCACCCTGAGGCCGCAGACCCAGAAGACGCGGCTGTGGCCGACGCAGTAGCAGTAGGTTCCAACCCCGGGCCTGCGCGGATGCGTTGACGCATCCGCGCAGGCCCGGGGCGTGCCCGTGGGGAACGATCAGCGTCCTGCGAATCCCTGGTCCGTGGGTACTACCTCGCGCCCCAGCGGCATGAGTGAGATCGGGATGAGCTTCAGGTTGGCCCACCCGAACGGGATGCCGATGATCGACAGGAACAGCGGGATGCTCGTGATCAGGTGTGCCAGGGCCAGCCACCACCCCGCGAAGATCACCCAGATCACGTTGCCGATGACGGACCCGGCGCCGGCGTCGGGCCGTTCCACGGTCGTCCGCCCGAACGGCCACAGGACGTAGCCGGCGATGCGCAGGGACGCGACGCCGAACGGGATGGTGATGATCAGGACGAAGCAGATCAGCGCTGCGATCAGGTAGCCGAGTGCCATCCAGAAGCCGCAGAAGACGAGCCACAGGATGTTGAGCAGCAGGTTGAACACCTTCATGGTCGGTACCCTCTCCAGGTCACTCCGTCGGCATGCCTGCTGCCACAAGTATCAGCCGGTCAGGCGTCCGGACGAAAGCGCAGCACCCTTGTAGCGTGATTGGGAACGTCCCGAGACGAGGAACGTCGGCGGCACGTCGTCCACAGCCCCGCCCCGTTGTCAGTGCCGCCCTGCATCATGAAGCCATGACCGAGATCGAGCAGTTGCTGGCACGGGTGACCGCGAAGGCCCGTAACTCCCCTCCATGGGGCTGGCCTTCGCTGCCCGCGCCCGTCGACGCAGCCACGCTCGACCGCGCTCGGGAGGCCCTGGGCTTCCCCCTGCCACCCCTTCTCGCCGCGCTCTACCGGCGGGTGGGGGACGGCGGCTTCGGCCCGTCCTACGGTCTGCTCCCCCTGCTCGACGCCGCACCCTCCGGCGAACCGGCCGCCGTCGCCCAGTACCTCACCAACCGGGCAAGCGGCCGCAAGGACCCGGAGTGGCCCTGGCCCGAGGGCGTGCTGCCGATATCCCACTGGGGCTGCGGCATGTACGCGTGCGTGGACTGCAGCACCCCGCAGGCCACCGTCCTGCTCTACGAGCCGAACGCCGACGACGCGGACGGCGCCTGGTTCGTGGACGCGCCCACCCTCACCGACTGGCTGCACGTCTGGCTGGCCGGTACGGGCTGGTACGAGGAGACCGACGAGGGCACCGATCTCGCGCCCTGGACCGACTTCCGCAGGCGCACCGCCCCGGAACAGGCCACCTGACAGCCGGTGACCAACAGCCGGTGACCAGTGGAGGCCCGGTTCCGCCGACCGGCGCCCCCGGCCTACCTTCCCGTCACCCACCGTCGTACGGCGTACGCCACCGCGCCCACCGCCAGTACCGCCGCCCCCGCCTCCACCGCTGCTGTCGGCAGCGCGAACGCGAGGGTCGCGCAGCCCAGCAGGCCGACCACCGGGACCACACGGGCGCGCGGGGCCGGGTCGAGCGTCCATGCCGAGGCGTTGGCCACCGCGTAGTACGCCAGCACACCGAAGGAGGAGAAACCGATGGCGCCCCGGACATCCGCTGCCGCCGCCACCACGGCGACCACCGCGCCGACGGCCAGCTCCGCGCGGTGCGGGACCCGGAAACGAGGATGCACAGCGGCCAGCGCAGAAGGCAGATGGCCGTCGCGGGCCATGGCGAGCGTCGTACGCGACACCCCCAGGATCAGGGCGAGCAGCGAGCCGAGCGCGGCCACCGCGGCCCCCGCCCGCACCACCGGAACCAAAGCCGGCGCCCCGGCTGCCCGCACCGCGTCCGCCAGCGGCGCGGCCGCCCGTCCGAGCCCGTCCGCGCCCAGCACCGAGAGCGCCGCCACGGCCACGCACGCGTACACGACCAGGGCGATGCCCAGGGCCACGGGAATCGCGCGTGGGATCGTGCGGGCCGGGTCGCGCACCTCCTCACCGAGGGTCGCGATCCGTGCGTACCCGGCGAACGCGAAGAACAGCAGACCGGCCCCCTGAAGGACCCCGCCCACGCCCGATGACAGGCCGATGCCCAGGCTCCCGGCGTCCGCCCGTCCGGACGTCAGACAGACGGCCACCACGGCGGCCAGGACCGCCAGCACCACTGCCACGATCACCCGGGTCAGCCAGGCCGACTTCTGGATGCCGCCGTAGTTCACGGCGGTCAGCGCCACCACGGCCGCGACCGCCACGGCATGCGCCTGGCCGGGCCAGACGTAGACGCCGACGGTGAGGGCCATCGCCGCGCAGGACGCCGTCTTCCCGACGACGAACGACCAGCCCGCGAGGTACCCCCAGAAGGCGCCGAGCCGCTCCCTGCCGTAGACGTAGGTGCCGCCGGACTGTGGGTAGCGGGCGGCGAGGCGGGCCGAGGACATGGCGTTGCAGTAGGCGACCAGGGCAGCCGCGGCCAGTCCCGGCAGGAGCCCCGACCCGGCCGCGTGGGCCGCCGGACCCAGCGCCGAGAACACACCGGCACCGATCATCGCGCCGAGTCCCACGACCACCGCATCGCGCACGCCCAGCGTGCGGCGCAGGTCCGCGGGCGAGGAAGTCATGCGCCGCACCCTACTGTTTGCCGCAACCGCCCGGCATCGCCGAAGCGTCCTGGTCATCGACAGAGCGCGAACAGTCGCGTGACGGACATCTGCGGATGGCTCGCACAGCCGGTCCGGCAGTCGGCCGGGATGGAGATCACAGGGTCGGAACAGTGCGGACACAGCGCGGAAGGGCAGGTTCAGGACATGGGCATCATCAGTTGGATCATCCTGGGACTGTTGGCCGGCGCCATCGCCAAGTTCCTGCTGCCGGGTCGCGATCCCGGCGGTTTCATCGGCACGACCCTCATCGGCATCGTGGGTGCGTTCCTCGGCGGCTGGATCTCGGCCCGGTGGCTGGACCACCCCTTCACCAAGGACTTCTACGACGGCACGACCTGGCTGGCGGCGATCGGCGGCTCGCTGGTGCTGTTGATCGCCTATCGACTCCTGTTCGGGAACTCGCGCGACTGAGGACCGTGCCCCCCGACGACGGACGAGAGGGTGGGCGCCAAGGGGCGCCCACCCTCTCGCATGCCCCGGCCGGTCCTGACTACCGGTAGTTCACGAACTGGAGGGCGAAGTCGAAGTCCTGGCCCTTCAGGAGCGCGATCACGGCCTGGAGGTCATCACGGCTCTTCGAGCTGACGCGCAGCTCGTCACCCTGGACCTGGGCCTTCACGCCCTTGGGGCCCTCGTCACGGATGACCTTCGCGACCTTCTTGGCGTTCTCCTGGGAGATGCCCTCCTCGATCGACGCGAAGATCTTGTACTCCTTGCCGGAGAGCTGCGGCTCGCCCGCGTCCAGCGCCTTCAGCGAGATGCCACGCTTGATCAGCTTCGACTGGAAGACATCGAGGATCGCCTTGACCCGTTCCTCGGAGTTCGCCTGCATCAGGATCTTCTCGCCGGACCAGGAGATCGAGGCGTCCACGCCCTTGAAGTCGTAGCGCTGCGAGACCTCCTTGGCGGCCTGGTTGAGGGCGTTGTCGACCTCCTGCCGCTCGACCTTCGAGACGATGTCGAAACTGGAGTCGGCCATGTCCTGTGGCTCCTTGTATCGGGGGTATCGGGATGCGTTCCGGCGCGTCGAGGCGGCCGTCGGGCCCGGTGCGGAGACCGGGGCGCATCCGCACCAGCCTAGCCACCCCACGTCCCGTGGGCGCCGATCAATCGGGTGGCGGAGCACCCCTCGGGATCGGGTATTGTTTACGTCGTTGCCAGGGAGCGCCGCGGAAAAGCGGTTCGACTTGGCGGCAAACCCCGGCGGTGTGCCCGAGCGGCCAAAGGGAGCAGACTGTAAATCTGCCGGCTCAGCCTTCCCAGGTTCGAATCCTGGCGCCGCCACTTCGGGGAAGACCCCTTCTGGACTGCGGAAACGCAGATCAGGAGGGGTCTTTTCGTGTGTATGGGCCATGCCGAAGGGCAGCGGGACATGCCAGCGTGACATGTTTCACGCCAGGTGCCCGGTCGTGCCGGTGGCGGATGGACACCGGTGAGGGCGCGTCACCCCGGCGAGCCCCGCAGCCCCCGGTACGCGCGCCGCGCCCCGGGCACACTGAAACACATGTCCTTCCGTCGCAGAACCTGTCCGGTGTGCCACCGCGAAATCGCCGTCGTCGCGGGTCGCTTCGCACGGCACGACCCGCCCGGGGCGCGCGAGACCGGCGACCTGGTCTCCTGCGCCGGCTCGCGGCGGCAAGCGCAACTCGGGGCGGCGCAGCCTTCGTTGGACGGATATGTGGTGCCGGACTTCCCGGGGCAGCTGCCGCTGTTCTGAGCGCTCCGAGCGGCAGCCGTCACCAGCACGAACGGGCGGGCGGCGAGGTCAGTTCCCGGCCACCGACTTCACAGCCACCGCGACCGGCACCGACCCGCCGATCAGCTCCAGGGTCAGTCCGGCCGTCGCCGAGGTGTCCACCAACTCCGCCAGCACGGCGGCCACATCGTCGCGCGTGACCGCACCCCGGCCCGTGTGCGCCTCCAGACGCACCAGGCCCGTGCCCGGCTCGTCCGTCAGCGCACCAGGGCGCAGGACGGTCCAGTCCAGGGCGTCCTGCCGGGTGACATGGGCGTCGGCCGCCCCCTTGGCCCGCAGGTACACGTCGAAGACGTCGTCGCCCCTGTGCTGCGGATCCGCGCCCATCGAGGAGACGACCACGAACCTGCGTACGCCCGCGCGCACGGCCGCGTCCGCGAACAACACCGCCGCGTCCTTGTCCACCGTCTCCTTGCGGGCCGAGCCACTGCCGGGACCCGCTCCCGCCGCGAACACCGCGGCGTCCGCCCCTTCCAGGTGTGCCGCAACCTCCTCGACCGAGGCCGACTCCAGGTCGAGCAGCACCGGTTCGGCGCCGGCCGCCCGCAGTTCGTCGCCCTGCTCGGCCTTCCGGATGATCCCCGCGACCTCGTCCCCACGCGCGGAGAGCAGCCGCTCCAACCGCAACGCGATCTGACCATGACCACCAGCGATGACAATGCGCATGTTTCCGACCGTACGCCCGAAGCCCCGCATCCGCCGCACGACTTCATACGCCCCACACGTACGCGTGGTCCTGCGGAGGCATCTCCCGCGGTAGCTCCCACGGGGGCCGAGCTTGCTCCTGCGCGCGCGTCTCGTGCGCCGTGCGCTCCCGCGTATCCGCCGACCCGCCGACCCGCCGAGGGTTCGCGCCTGCGCTCCCGCCGACACGCCGAGGTTCGTGCCTGCGCTCCCCCCCGCACGCCGAGGCTCACGCCTGCACCCCCGCGCCTTCCCGGCCCCGCAAGCGCTCCGCGCAGCCCAGGTGCCCCTCGGAGCGTACCCACGCGCCCGCCCACGCCGTACGCCACCTCACCTCGCGCGAAGCGCGCCCGCCGCGTCTCGGCACACGCTCTTCCAGCCCTCCGGCACGCGCTTTCTCCGCTCGCGCTCTCAACTCACCCCTCCTCAGGACAACTCTCCCCGCCCCTGCCGCGGCAGCCCCAGTTCCGCGGCCACCGCCGAGTTGCAGTACTCGCGGACCGCGCTCGTGCGTGCCACCACGCGCCCCCGGTGCACCACGATCCGGCTGTAGGCGAGGGAGAGCGCGCCCGCCAGGTGGTCACCGCGTACGGCGAGCAGCTCGGCGGGAAAGCCGGCCTCGACGCGCACCTCGGGGAGGCCGAGGGCCGCGCGCGCGGACGCGCTCACGGCGTCGTAGGCGTCCTCCGGGCGCAGACCGTGGCGGGAAGCCAGGAGGTAGGCCGCTTCGAGGGGATCGCCGCGGCCGACGGGGTTCGAGAGGTCGCGCAGGGCTCCGCTGCCGGCGGCGACCCGCACCCCGGCCGCGCGCAACAGCCGTAGCGGAGCGGTACCGCGCCGGTCGACGGAACCGCAGCCGCCCTGGGGCATGCACACCACCGTGACGCCCGCCGCGGCGAGTTGGTCCGCGACCCGGGCCGCCGCCTCGGCGGGCAGGCGCGCGAGCCCGGCGCACGGGCCGAGGGTCACGCCGGGGCGCATGCCGCCCGCCATGGCCGCGAGCCTGGCCAGCCGGGCGGGGTCGGCCGCGTCGGTGTGCAGGTCGACCGGACAGCCGTGCTCGGAGGCGACCTCCAGCACGGCCTCCGCGTAGCCCGTGGGGTCGGGGTCGAGGTCGGGGCAGCCACCCACCACGGACGCCCCCATCTTCGCGGCGTCCCGCAGCATCGCGAGTCCGTCGGCACCCGCGACCCCGGTCAGCACGCGCGGCATCGCGACGGCCGTGAGCTCGGCGAGCCCGCGCAGCGAGCGGCGGGCCTGGAGGACCGCGGCCAGTGCGCCCAGCCCCTGGACGTCGCCCACGCGCACGTGCGCGCGCACGGCCGTCGCCCCGTGCCCGAGCTGGAGCAGGGCCGCCTCGGTGGCACGGCGCTGGACGTCCTCGGGCTCGTACGTGACGGGGCCGTCGTGCTCGGCGGAGAGCGCGGTGTCCGCGTGGGCGTGTGGTTCGGCCGGGGCCGGGAGGAGGAGGTAGCCGCTGAGGTCCACGCGCGCGCCGCCCGCGCGGGCGAGGCCGGACGCGAGGCTGCCGGCCGTGCCGACCGCCTCGATGCGCCCGCCGCCCAGCCGTACGTCCACGGTCCGGCCGTCGGTGAGCCGCGCGCCGCACAGGAGGAGCGCGGCCGGGTCGGAGTGGCCCGAGGAACCCGAGGAGTTGGACGACGACGAGGGCGGCTGCGGCTGGCTGTCGGGCATCGCGCTCCAGGAAGGTCGGTCCAGGCGGGGGACTCAAGATCACACAGAGTGAGTCGAGCCTAGGCCGGTGGCGGCCGCGGGGCCGGGAGGAGCGCAATAGTCGTACCGGTGCCGTCGGACCTGCGAGGACCGGTTCGGGCACGCGCGCGTGGCGAGCGTCGGAAGGGGCCCGAGGGGCTGCCGGGAGCCGGCTGCGAGCCGGGCGGAACGGGCCGGGAAGGGCGGCGGGAAACGGATTTGGGTGAACGGCGGCCGAGCGTGTAATGTCTTCATCGCTCGCCCCAATAGCTCAGTCGGCAGAGCGTCTCCATGGTAAGGAGAAGGTCTACGGTTCGATTCCGTATTGGGGCTCTGGTGTGAGAGGTCCCGCCGCAAGGCGGGGCCGATCTCATCAAAGCGGTGTAGCTCAGTCGGTAGAGCAAGCGGCTCATAATCGCTGTGTCACCGGTTCAAGTCCGGTCACCGCTACTGACAGTAGCCGATTGCGGGGTCGGTCCTTCGATCGGCTACTCTTTCTTGCGTTGTATCAAGTCCATCCGTTCGTCTTAGGAGCACTCACGTGGCTGCCACCGACGTCCGCCCGAAGATCACGCTGGCCTGCGTGGAGTGCAAGGAGCGGAACTACATCACCAAGAAGAACCGGCGTAACAACCCGGACCGTCTTGAGATGAAGAAGCACTGCCCGCGTTGCAATGCGCACACCGCGCACCGCGAAACGCGATAACTACAGGCTCGTTCGTGAGGCCGTCCCCGGTTCGGGGGCGGCCTCACGGCGTTTCGGCAGCCGGCTTTCCCGCTAGTTTGTGGGGCAGCACAGCAGACATCAGGAGGTGCCGGGCCAATGGCGCTCGACCAGTCCTTCGTGGGACGGACCTACCCGCCCACCGAGCCCTACGAGGTGGGCCGGGAGAAGATCCGTGAGTTCGCCGAGGCGGTGGGCGACACCAACCCCGTGTACACGGACCCGGAAGCCGCCAAGGCGCTCGGCTATTCCGATGTGATCGCCCCGCCGACTTTTGTCTTCTCGATCACTTTCCGGGCGGCCGGACAGGTTGTCGAGGACCCGCAGCTCGGCCTGGACTACAGCCGGGTCGTGCACGGCGACCAGAAGTTCGCCTACCGGCGCCCGGTGCGCGCCGGCGACCGGCTGAGCGTCACCTCGAGCATCGAGGCCGTCAAGTCGCTCGCGGGCAACGACATCATCGACATCCGCGGAGACGTCCACGACGAGGCGGGTGAGCTCGTGGTGAGCGCGCTCACCAAGCTGGTGGCCCGCGCGGCGGACGCGGCAGAAGGCGAGGCGTGAGGATCCGATGACGGCGAAGATCGCGTACGAGGACGTCGAGGTCGGCACCGAACTGCCGGCGCAGACCTTTCCCGTGACCCGCGCCACCCTGGTGCGCTACGCGGGCGCGTCCGGGGACTTCAACCCCATCCACTGGAACGAGAAGTTCGCCAAGGAGGTCGGGCTGCCGGACGTCATCGCGCACGGCATGTTCACCATGGCCGAGGCGATCCGTGTCGTCACCGACTGGACCGGCGACCCGGGTGCGGTCGTCGACTACGGCGTCCGCTTCACCAAGCCCGTCGTGGTCCCGAACGACGACCAGGGCGCCCTGATCGAGGTCAGCGGCAAGGTCGCGGCCAAGCTCGACGACAACACGGTGCGCGTCGACCTGACGGCGACGAGCGCCGGGCAGAAGGTGTTGGGCATGTCGCGGGCGGTCGTGCGACTCGGCTGAGAGCCGACCGTCCGAAGAAGCGGCAGCGGTGCCGCAGCGCGGGTAAGGAGCGCTCTCCATTGCGGGCGCTCCTTACGCAGTGTGACCATGGTCTGCGCGTCGGCGGGGTCGACTCGGGCTCCTGTCGGCAGCGCAGGTCACCCCTTGACGAAGTTAGTGATTGAGTACTAACTTCCTCGCATGGTCAGGATGACGGCCGAGGAGCGACGTGAGAGCGTCATCCGCGCGGCGATCACCGAGTTCTCGCAGAGGGGCTACTACGGCACCTCCACCGAGGCGATCGCCAAACGGGTCGGGGTCTCGCAGCCGTATCTCTTCCGGCTCTTCCCGGGCAAGAAGGCGATCTTCGGTGCCGCCTCGCTGCTCTGTATCGACGAGATGCGCGAGGTTTTCGAGAAGGCTGCCGAAGGGCTGGAGGGGCAGGAAGCCCTGCACGCCATAGGTGATGCATACGTACAGCTGATCCAGGAGCGGCCGGAGTGGCTCCAGATGCAGATGCAGACGTACATCACCGTCGCGGCCGCGGAGGCGGAGGGTGAGCACGAGTTCGGTGAGCTCGTGCGGGCCGGCTGGACGCGGCTCTGGGACACCGTGCACCTGCTCTCGGGGGCCGACGTCGACCTCACCACGACCTTCCTGGCCAAGGGGATGCTCATCAACACCTACACGGCCATGGGGTTTCCGCCCGAGCACCGGGTCTGGCAGGGGATGTACGACAAGGCCCGGGTGGCCGGACAGCCGGAGAAGCACAGTGGTGAGTGAGGGGGCGGTTCGCCTTTACCGTCTGGGTTTTTCCTGGGCCGAAAAATTAGTGATCAATAACTAACCTACCTTCGCAGGCCGCGCCCTGGGGGAGCGATGTCACAAGAGACCGCACAGCAGACCACTCGGACCGAACGAAAGCCCGCACGTCCCGGCGGTGCCGCATGGGCACTCGTCATCACCGGTGTCGCCGGGTTCATGGCGTCCCTGGACAACCTCGTCGTCACCACCGCCCTGCCCTCCATCCGCAAGGACCTCGGCGGAGCCCTGGACGACCTCGAATGGACCGTGAGCGCCTACACGCTCACCTTCGCCGTCCTGCTCATGTTCGGCGCCGCCCTCGGCGACCGCTTCGGCCGGCGCCGGCTCTTTCTCGTCGGCCTCACCGTCTTCACCGGCGCCTCCGCCGCCGCGGCCCTGGCGCCCGGCATCGACTCCCTGATCGCCGCCCGCGCGGTCCAGGGTGTCGGCGCGGCCATCATGATGCCGCTCACGCTCACCCTGCTGACGGCTGCCGTGCCCGAGGCCAGGCGCGGCATGGCGTACGGCATCTGGGGGGCCGTCAACGGGCTCGCGGTCGCCTCCGGGCCGCTCATCGGCGGCAGCCTCACCGAACACGTGTCCTGGCATTGGATCTTCTGGCTGAACGTCCCGCTCGGTGTCGCCGTACTGCCGTTCGCCCGCCTCCGGCTCGCCGAGTCGTACGGCACCGGTGCCCCACTCGACATACCCGGCACGCTGCTCGCCAGCGGCGGTCTCTTCGGGATCGTCTACGGCCTGGTGCGCGGCCCCGCAGACGGCTGGACCAGCCCCCTCGTGCTCACCGGTCTGTTCGCCGGCACCGCGCTGCTCGCCGGATTCGTGCTCTACGGCAGCCGCGCCAAGAACCCCATGCTGCCGATGCGGCTCTTCCGGTCCCGGGCCTTCTCCGGCATCAACGCGGCCAGCCTGCTGATGTTCCTCGGGATGTTCGGATCGATCTTCCTGCTCAGCCAGTACATGCAGGGCGTGCTCGGCTACTCGCCCACCGAGGCCGGTCTCAGGATGCTGCCCTGGACGGGCATGCCGATGATCGTCGCGCCCGTCGCCGGCATCCTCTCCGACCGGATCGGAGGCCGTCCGGTGGTCGCCGCCGGGCTCTTCCTGCAGGCCGCCGGACTCGGCTACCTGGCCTCCGTGGTCACCGCGCACGCCTCCTACGGGGCCCAGCTGCCCGGCCTCGTCATCAGCGGGATCGGCATGGCCCTGTACTTCGCCCCGGCCGCCAACCTGGTGATGTCCGCCGTACGCCCGCAGGAACAGGGCATCGCCTCCGGCGCCAACAACGCCCTCCGCGAGGTCGGCGGGGCGCTCGGTGTCGCGGTCATGTCGTCGATCTTCTCCGCGCAGGGCGGCTACGCGAGTGCCCAGGACTTCGTGGACGGGCTGCGGCCCGCCCTGGTGACCGGTTCGGCTGCGGTCGCACTGGCCGGGGCCGCCGCACTGCTGATCCCCGGCCGGCGCCGGGGCCTGCGGACCGTCGCAGGGAAGGGGCCCGCGCCGGAGCCCCTGACCGTCGGCAGCTGACGACGCGCGCGTGGGGCCCCGTTCCGGCTCGGGGTGC
>NZ_JBEYFC010000028.1:0-34993 GCF_040634175.1 Streptomyces sp. NPDC007162 | reverse complement strand
CGCGGTGTCTCCTTCTCGAGTCCCGGGCCGCTCCGTGCGAGCGGCCCGCATCGAGGATCCCAGGAGACGACCGATCGCGGACGGGCCTGTGGAAAACCCCGCGAGGCGCCTGTGGAGAAGCCGGAAGGGCCGCTGCCCCCGAGCGGCTGCGGCCCTCACCGTGCTTGTGAAATGCCCGAGTTATTCGGGTTGTCCCGGTTGCTCGGGTGGATCAGAGCACCCGCACCGCGCCGGTCGGCGGGTCGTACGACAGCGGGTGCTCCCCGACGCCGCTGGAGGGGTTCTGCGCACCGACGAACATGCCGTCGCCGACGTACACCGCCACGTGGTAGGCGCTGCCGGCGCTGCCCCAGTAGAGGATGTCGCCGGGCTGCAGGTCGCTCAGCGAGACCTGGGTGCCCTGCGTCGACTGGTCCTGGGAGACGCGCGGCAGACTGACGCCGACCGACTTGAAGGCGGCCTGCACGAGACCCGAGCAGTCCCACGAGTTGGGGCCCGTGCCGCCGGAGACGTAGGCGTCGCCGATCTGTGCCTTCACGAAGGCGACCACGGCGGCGGCCGAACCGGTGGCCGTGGACGTGCTCGTGGAGCTGCTGGAGCTCGCGGAGGTGGCGCTGAGGGTGGTCCGCTCGGCGCTGCGCGAGACGGCCTGCTCGGCGGCGGCCTTGCGGGCCTCCTCGGCCTTCTTCTTGGCCTCGGCCTTCTTCTTCGCGTCGGCGAGGTCCGCCTTGGCCTGCTTCGCGGCCTTCGTGGCGGCCGCGTCGCGCTCGGCCTGGAGGGAGTAGTTCGCGGCTGCCTGCTGCGTGGCGTCGGCGGACTGGGCCACCTGGGTGGCCACATCGGCCGTCAGGATGGGCAGTTCGAGCGTCTGCGTCACGGGTTCGGCGGCACTCGCCGAAGCCGCGCCCGCCGCTGCCATGCCGAGGACACCACTGGCAACTCCGGCGCGCACGGCGATGTTCGTCGTCGCGCTGCGGCGGGGCTTCCGGTGGCTGCGTATGTGAGCGGTGTGGGACATGGGAACAACCGGTATCAGGGGCTCCTTCATATCTACAAGAAACGTGTGCTGCGCCACAGTTGCTCAATCAGGACCGTAAATCCCCTGTGTGTTCTTCTTTATTGACGCCGTAACGGACATAGTGGACGCCCTTGATCACGCCTGTGATCACGTTCTTTCGTCATTACGCCCGAATTGCCCGCGACCTACCATCGGTTGGGGTCGTTGGCCAATCCCCGTTCTCAGACGCCTCTCATCGATGTGGCGGAGGTCACGGAACGGTCACCGGGAGGGGCGCGTCTCGCGCGGGGATCGGGGCAGGAGTGATGCTCGCCCGAGTTCGTGAACGCATGCACGCGTCCACATCGGGTTCCGCCCCTCCCTCTGATGTGTGAATGCGGCCCTCTATCAGGGCGTCCCGTCCACCACCAATTTGCATGCAGAGGAACTCTCTTGATATAGAGACGCCCGCTCCGGACCGCCTCCCGCCTGCGTCGACGAGCGAAAATGTCACTTCTGGTGACCAGGTGAACGCTTCGGGTGTGAAGATCACTACTCATCCGACTTCATGATCGATCGTCAGGTGGTGGAGATCACAAAGCTTGTGTAATACCCCGTGTCGCAGATCACAGAGCGTCGGGCATAAGATGCGAGGCAGTTGGGCTTGTGACCTGCTTCACATGTTCGCGATCTTCGCCCGGGACGCGCGGGGTTCGTGTGACGGACGAGGCAGGTGAGCCCAGCCGAACCGCCACCAGTCAGTGCCGACTGAGAGGAGCGAGGAGCGGTGAACGCGTATGCGCCCATCCTCGTACTGGGAGCCCTCGGGGCAGGCTTTGCGATCTTCTCCGTGGTCATGGCCACGCTGATCGGTCCGAAGCGGTACAACCGCGCCAAGCTCGAAGCCTACGAGTGCGGTATCGAACCGACCCCCACGCCGGCCGGCGGCGGGCGTTTCCCGATCAAGTACTACCTGACGGCGATGCTCTTCATCGTCTTCGACATCGAGATCGTCTTCCTCTACCCGTGGGCCGTCACCTTCGACGCCCTCGGTGTTTTCGGGCTCGTGGAGATGCTGCTCTTCGTGCTCACCGTCTTCGTCGCGTACGCGTACGTATGGCGGCGCGGCGGCCTGGAATGGGACTGAGGGGCCTTTAGACATGGGACTCGAAGAAAAGCTGCCGAGCGGATTCCTGCTGACCACCGTCGAGCAGGCCGCCGGCTGGGTGCGCAAGGCGTCCGTCTTCCCCGCCACCTTCGGCCTCGCCTGCTGCGCCATCGAGATGATGACCACCGGTGCCGGCCGCTACGACCTGGCCCGCTTCGGCATGGAGGTCTTCCGCGGCTCACCCCGCCAGGCCGACCTCATGATCGTCGCCGGCCGGGTCAGTCAGAAGATGGCGCCGGTACTGAGGCAGGTCTACGACCAGATGCCCAACCCCAAGTGGGTGATCTCCATGGGCGTCTGCGCCTCCTCGGGCGGCATGTTCAACAACTACGCGATCGTCCAGGGCGTCGACCACATCGTCCCCGTGGACATCTACCTCCCCGGCTGCCCGCCGCGCCCCGAGATGCTGATGGACGCCATCCTCAAACTCCATCACAAGATCCAGAACTCCAAGCTCGGCGTCAACGCGGAGGAAGCGGCCCGCGAGGCGGAGGAGGCGGCGCTCAAGGCCCTGCCCACGATCGAGATGAAGGGGCTGCTGCGGTGAGCGACGCCAACGGCCGCAACGGGGTCAACCCCGAGAAGGACCTGGCCGCCGACAACCTCCCCGGCCAGCGGGGGCAGGGCGGTGAGGAGATCCGCGTCCAGCGGGGCATGTTCGGTGCCGCCAACGGCGGCGACACCTCCGGTTACGGCGGACTGGTCCGTTCCATCCGCCTCCCCGGACCGGCGAGCCGCCCCTACGGCGGCTGGTTCGACGAGGTCGCCGACGAACTCGAGGGCGCCCTGGAGGAGCAGGGGCTGCTCCCGGACAACGCCGTCGAGAAGACGGTCGTCGACCGAGGCGAGATCACCTTCCACATCGAGCGCGAGCACCTGGTCCGCGTCGCCCGCACCCTGCGCGACGACCCGGCGCTCCGCTTCGAGCTGTGCACCGGCGTCAGCGGCGTCCACTACCTCCACGACAAGGGCCGCGAGCTGCACGCCGTCTACCACCTGCGGTCGATCACCCACAACCGGCTGATCCGCCTCGAGGTCAGCGCCCCGGACGCCGACCCGCACATCCCGTCCCTGGTCTCCGTGTACCCGACGAACGACTGGCACGAGCGCGAGACCTACGACTTCTTCGGGATCGTCTTCGACGGCCACCCGGCCCTGACGCGGATCATGATGCCGGACGACTGGCAGGGCCATCCGCAGCGCAAGGACTACCCCCTCGGCGGCATCCCCGTCGAGTACAAGGGCGCCCAGATCCCGGCTCCGGACCAGCGGAGGTCGTACTCGTGAGCACGTCACACGCTTCCCCTCGCGAGACCACCGAGGGCACCGTATACACGGTCACCGGCGGCGACTGGGACGAGATCGTCCAGTCCGCGGCCCGCGCGGACGACGAACGCATCGTCGTCAACATGGGTCCCCAGCACCCGTCCACCCATGGAGTGCTCCGGCTCATCCTGGAGATCGACGGCGAGACGGTCACCGAGGCCCGCTGCGGCATCGGCTACCTCCACACCGGAATCGAGAAGAACCTCGAATTCCGCACGTGGACGCAGGGCACCACGTTCGTGACCCGCATGGACTACCTGACGTCCTTCTTCAACGAGACCGCCTACTGCCTCGCCGTCGAGAAGCTCCTCGGCATCGAGGACGAGATCACCGAACGCGCCAAGATCATCCGGGTGCTCCTGATGGAGCTGAACCGGCTCTCCTCCCATCTGGTGTGCATCGCCACCGGAGGCATGGAACTCGGCGCCACCACGATCATGATCTACGGATTCCGTGATCGCGAAATGATTCTCGACCTCTACGAACTCATCACCGGCCTGCGCATGAACCACGCGTACATCCGCCCCGGCGGACTCGCCCAGGACCTGCCGCCCGGCGCCGTGGACCAGATCCGCGAGTTCGTGAAGAAGATGAGGAAGAACCTCCCGGAGTACGACAAGCTCGCCACCGGGAACCCCATCTTCAAGGCCCGTATGCAGGACGTCGGCTACCTGGACCTGTCCGGCTGCATGGCCCTCGGCGCCACCGGCCCGATCCTGCGCTCCACCGGGCTCCCGCACGACCTGCGCAAGGCCCAGCCCTACTGCGGCTACGAGACCTACGACTTCGAGGTCGCCGTCGCCGACACCTGCGACTCCTACGGCCGCTTCCTGATCCGCCTGGAGGAGATGCGCCAGTCGCTCAGGATCGTCGAGCAGTGCCTGGACCGGCTGCAGCCCGGACCGGTCATGGTCGCCGACAAGAAGATCGCCTGGCCCGCCCAGCTCGCCCTCGGCCCCGACGGGCTCGGCAACTCCCTCGACCACATCAAGAAGATCATGGGCACCTCCATGGAGGCCCTGATCCACCACTTCAAACTGGTCACCGAGGGCTTCCGGGTCCCGCCCGGCCAGGCCTACGCGGCCGTCGAGTCCCCCAAGGGCGAGCTCGGCGTGCACGCCGTGTCCGACGGCGGCACCCGCCCCTTCCGGGTCCACTTCCGCGACCCGTCCTTCACCAACCTGCAGGCCATGGCGGCGATGTGCGAGGGCGGCCAGGTCGCCGACGTCATCGTCGCCGTCGCGTCCATCGACCCCGTGATGGGAGGCGTCGACCGGTGACCACCTCTTCCTCGGAGCGCGGTATCAGCCTCGGCATGCCCGAGCTGCCCGCCCCCGCGTACCCGGACGACGTCCGGACCCGGCTGGAGGCCGACGCGCGCGACGTCATCGCCCGCTACCCCGACTCCCGGTCCGCCCTGCTGCCGCTGCTGCACCTCGTGCAGTCGCAGGAGGGACACGTCACCCGCACCGGGATGCAGTTCTGCGCGGACATGCTGAACCTCACCACCGCCGAGGTCACCGCCGTCGCCACCTTCTACACCATGTACCGGCGCCGGCCCTCCGGCGACTACCAGGTCGGCGTCTGCACCAACACACTGTGCGCGGTCATGGGCGGCGACGCGATCTTCGAGACCCTCCAGGAACACCTGGGCGTCGGCAACGGCGAGACCACCGACGACGGCAAGGTCACCCTGGAGCACATCGAGTGCAACGCGGCCTGCGACTTCGCTCCCGTCGTGATGGTCAACTGGGAGTTCTTCGACAACCAGACCCCCGCGAGCGCCAAACGCCTCGTCGACGACCTGCGCGCCGGACGGGACGTCGAACCCACGCGCGGGGCCCGGATCTGCACCTTCAAGGAGACCGCGCGGATCCTGGCCGGCTTCCCCGACGAGCGGCCCGGAGCCGTCGAGGAGGGCGGCAGCGCGGGACCCGCGTCGCTGGTGGGCCTCCGCCTGGCAAGGGGGGAGACCGCACCCGCGCGCGTGGTCCATCCGCGCGGAGGCCCGCAGGAGGAGGTGCAGGACCGGACGGTGCACGAGCCGTCCCCGACCGAGCACCTCAGCTCCCATGACGCACCTCAGGAGACCTCGGCCTCCGACCCGTCGCACCCGGCAGGGCCCGCCGCCGAGGAGGGGGAGTGATGACAGTGGTACCCGACCTCAAGGACACCAGCCCCGAGAAGCTGCTCGCACCCGTGCTGTCGGCCTTCTGGGACGAGGACCGGTCGTGGACGCTCGACGTCTACCGAAGGCACGAAGGCTACGAGGGGCTCCGCAAGGCGCTCGCCATGTCACCGGACGACCTGATCGCCTATGTCAAGGAGTCCGGACTGCGCGGCCGCGGCGGCGCGGGGTTCCCGACCGGCATGAAGTGGCAGTTCATTCCGCAGGGAGACGGGAAGCCGCACTATCTGGTTGTCAACGCCGACGAATCGGAGCCCGGGACCTGCAAGGACATCCCGCTCCTCTTCGCGAACCCGCACAGCCTCATCGAGGGCATCGTGATCGCGTGCTATGCCATCCGGTCGTCGCATGCCTTCATCTATCTGCGTGGTGAGGTCGTCCCCGTCCTGAGGCGGTTGCACGAGGCCGTGCGCGAGGCCTACGCGGCCGGCTACCTCGGCGAGAACATCCTCGGCAGCGGCCTCGATCTCACCCTGACCGTGCACGCCGGCGCCGGCGCGTACATCTGCGGTGAGGAGACCGCACTGCTGGACTCGCTCGAAGGCCGCCGTGGTCAACCGCGGCTGCGTCCCCCCTTCCCTGCCGTCGAAGGGCTCTACGCCTGCCCGACTGTTGTGAACAACGTCGAGTCCATCGCCTCGGTTCCCGCCATCCTGCACAAGGGCAAGGAATGGTTCAGGTCGATGGGGAGTGAGAAGTCACCCGGCTTCACGCTCTACTCCCTCAGCGGCCACGTCGCGAGCCCCGGCCAGTACGAGGCACCGCTCGGCATCACCCTGCGTCAGCTCCTCGACATGAGCGGCGGAATGCGGACCGGCCACCGCCTCAAGTTCTGGACGCCCGGCGGCTCCTCGACGCCCATGTTCACCGACGAGCACCTCGACGTCCCCCTCGACTACGAAGGAGTGGGGGCCGCGGGTTCCATGCTGGGCACCAAGGCCCTGCAGTGCTTCGACGAGACCACCTGCGTGGTGCGCGCCGTCACCCGCTGGACCGAGTTCTACGCCCACGAGTCCTGCGGCAAGTGCACCCCCTGCCGCGAAGGCACCTACTGGCTCGTGCAGTTGCTGCGCGACATCGAGGCCGGCAAGGGCGTCATGGCCGACCTCGACAAGCTGAACGACATCGCCGACAACATCAACGGCAAGTCCTTCTGCGCCCTCGGCGACGGCGCAGCGTCCCCGATCTTCTCCTCGCTGAAGTACTTCCGCGAGGAGTACGAACAGCACATCACGGGCCGGGGCTGCCCCTTCGACCCGGCCAAGTCGACGGCCTGGGCGGACCGCCCGGAGGTGAACGCATGACCGTGACCACGAGTTCCCCCTCCTCGGGGGGAACGGCGGCGGTCCCGCCGGAGGACCTCGTCACGCTGACGATCGACGGCGTGGAGATCAGCGTGCCCAAGGGCACCCTCGTCATCCGCGCCGCCGAACAGCTCGGCATCGAGATCCCCCGCTTCTGCGACCACCCCCTGCTGGACCCGGCCGGCGCCTGCCGGCAGTGCATCGTCGAGGTCGAGGGCCAGCGCAAGCCCATGGCGTCCTGCACGATCACCTGCACGGACGGCATGGTCGTGAAGACGCACCTCACCTCACCCGCCGCCGAGAAGGCCCAGCACGGCGTGATGGAGCTGCTGCTCATCAACCACCCGCTGGACTGCCCGGTCTGCGACAAGGGCGGCGAGTGCCCGCTGCAGAACCAGGCGATGTCGCACGGCAACGCCGAGTCCCGCTTCGACGGCAGGAAGCGCACCTACGAGAAGCCCGTCCCGATCTCCACCCAGGTGCTGCTCGACCGCGAACGCTGCGTGCTGTGCGCGCGCTGCACCCGGTTCTCCAACCAGGTCGCCGGCGACCCCATGATCGAGCTCCTGGAACGCGGCGCGCTCCAGCAGGTCGGCACCGGCGAGGGCGACCCGTTCGAGTCGTACTTCTCCGGGAACACCATCCAGATCTGCCCGGTCGGCGCGCTGACCTCGGCGGCGTACCGCTTCCGCTCCCGCCCCTTCGACCTCATCTCCTCGCCGTCCGTGTGCGAGCACTGTGCGGGCGGCTGCGCCACCCGCACCGACCACCGCCGCGGCAAGGTCATGCGGCGGCTCGCCGCCAACGACCCCGAGGTCAACGAGGAGTGGATCTGCGACAAGGGACGCTTCGCGTTCCGGTACGCGCAGCAGAAGGACCGCCTGGAGACCCCGCTGGTCCGAGGCGCCCAGGGCGTCCTCGAACCCGCCTCCTGGCCGGAGGCCCTCGAAGCCGCCGCACGGGGCCTGGCCGCCGCCCGCTCCCGGGCCGCCGTCCTCACCGGCGGCCGGCTCACCGTCGAGGACGCCTACGCGTACAGCAAGTTCGCGCGCGTGGCGCTCGACACCAACGACATCGACTTCCGCGCGCGCGTGCACAGCAGCGAGGAGGCCGACTTCCTGGCCGCGCGCATCGCGGGCCGCGGCCGTGACCTCGACGGCACCGGCGTCACCTACACCACCCTGGAGAAGGCGCCCGCCGTCCTGCTGGTCGGCTTCGAGTCGGAGGAGGAAGCACCCGGCGTCTTCCTGCGGCTGCGCAAGGCCTGGCGCAAGCGCAAGCAGAAGGTGTACGCGCTCGCCACGCACGCCACGCGCGGGCTGCAGAAGGCCGGCGGCACCCTGCTGCCGGCCGCGCCCGGCACCGAGACCGAGTGGCTGGACGCCCTCGCCGGCGGCGTCGGCCTGGAGGAGTCCGGCACCCTGGCCGCCGAGGCACTGCGCACCGACGGCGCGGTCATCGTCGTAGGAGAGCGGCTGGCATCGGTCGCCGGCGGACTCACCGCCGCCGTACGGGCCGCCGTCGCCACCGGCGCCCAGCTGGTGTGGATCCCGCGCCGGGCCGGGGAGCGCGGCGCGATCGAGGCGGGCGCGCTGCCGTCGCTGCTGCCGGGCGGCCGCCCGGCCACCGACCCGCGCGCGCGTGAGGAGGTCGCCGCCGTCTGGGGCATGTCGGAACTCCCGCTCGGCCACGGCCGCGACACCGGCCAGATCATCGAGTCCGCCGCCTGCGGCGAACTCTCGGCCCTGCTGGTAGCCGGTGTCGAGGTCGCCGACCTGCCCGACCCGGCACGTGCGCGTGAGGCACTCGAGGCCGTCGGCTTCCTGGTCTCCCTGGAGCTGCGCCCCAGCGAGGTCACCGAACACGCCGATGTCGTCCTCCCGGTCGCCGCGGTCGCCGAGAAGGCCGGCACCTTCCTCAACTGGGAGGGGCGAGCACGCCTCTTCGAGGCCGCCGTCAAGCCCGACCAGATGCCCCGGCGGCTCGCACCCACCGACGCGCGCGTGCTGCAGATGCTCGCCGACGCCATGGACGTCCACCTCGGCCTGCCCGACCTGCGCACCACGCGCGCGGAGCTGGACCGGCTCGGCGGCTGGGACGGGCCGAAGGCCTCCGCACCACTGGAGACCGGCGCCCCGCTGCCGCGACCGGCCGCCGGGGAGGCCGTGCTCGCCGGACACCGGCTCCTCCTCGACCAGGGCGTCCTCCAGGACGGCGACGAGGCCCTGGCCGGCACCCGGCACGCGGCCCACGCGCGCGTGTCCGCCGCGACGGCCGCCGAGGCGGGTGTCGCGGACGGCGCTCTCATCGCCGTCACCGGAACCTCCGGCACCGTCCGACTCCCCGTTCGGATCACCGAGATGCCCGACCGGGTGGTCTGGCTCCCGCTGAACTCGGTGGGCGGCGGCGTCGCATCCGACACCGGCACGCAGCCCGGCACCCTCGTCCGTATCGGCCCGGCGGCCGCCGCCGGTGAGGCACCCAAGGAGGTGGAGGCATGAGCCCGTACCTCGCCGCTGAAGACCTCTCCATGTTCGGCCGCGACCCGTGGTGGCTGGTCGTCATCAAGGCCGTCTTCTGCTTCGCCTTCCTGATGGTGACCGTACTGATCTCCATCGTCATGGAGCGCAAGGTCGTCGCCTGGATGCAGCTGCGCGTCGGCCCCAACCGGCACGGCCCCTGGGGCATGCTCCAGTCGCTCGCCGACGGCATCAAGCTGATGCTCAAGGAAGACGTCATCGTCAAACGCGCCGACAAGGCCGTGTACGTCCTGGCTCCGATCGTCGCGGCCATCCCGGCGTTCATGGCCATCGCGGTCATCCCGTTCGGCCCCGCCGACAACGAGGTCTCGATCTTCGGCCACCGCACCACGATGCAGCTCACCGACCTGCCGATCGCGATGCTCTACATCCTCGCGGTCGCCTCCGTCGGCATCTACGGCATCGTCCTCGCCGGCTGGAGCTCCGGATCGACCTACCCGCTCCTCGGCGGTCTGCGCTCCTGCGCGCAGATGATCTCCTACGAGATCGCCATGGGCGCCGCGTTCGCCTCCGTGTTCCTGTACTCCGGGTCGATGTCGACGTCCACGATCGTCGACCAGCAGCAGGGCCGCTGGTACATCCTGCTGCTGCCGGTCTCGTTCGTCCTCTACGTCGTCACCATGATCGGCGAGACCAACCGCGCCCCCTTCGACATGCCGGAGTCCGAGGGCGACCTGGTCGGCGGCTTCAACACCGAGTACTCGTCGATCAAGTTCGCGATGTTCATGCTCGCCGAGTACGTCAACATGGTGACGGTCTCCGCCGTGTCGACGACGCTGTTCCTCGGCGGCTGGCGGGCCCCCTGGCCGATCAGCACCGTCTGGGCGGGCGCCAACCACGGCTGGTGGCCGATGCTCTGGTTCGTCGCCAAGGTCGTCGTGCTGCTGTTCGTCTTCGTCTGGGTACGCGGCACCCTCCCGCGCGTGCGCTACGACCAGCTGATGAAGCTCGGCTGGAAGGTCCTCATCCCGGTCTCGGTCGTCTGGCTGATGCTCGTCGCGACCGTACGGACCCTCCGCAACGAGAACTACGGCTTCGCCGACATCGCCCTCTACGTCGGCGGGGGACTGCTCACCCTGCTGGTCCTGTCCTTCGTCGTCGACATCTTCCGCGACAAGGGCAAGGAGGCCGGGCAGAGCGCCGCGGAGCCGGCCGGATTCGACCCGATGGCGGGCGGGTTCCCGGTACCGCCGCTGCCCGGACAGGAGCTGCCACCGGTGCCCCGGCGCGGTCCCCGCCGGGAGCGGGAGCTGATTGTCAGTGGCGGCACGGACACTGTCAGTGACGGATCTTCGGATGGAAAGGAGGCGTCCGATGGCTGAGGAGCCCAAGGAGAGCAAGCCCGGTTTCCTGAACCCCGCGGCCGGCTTCGGCGTGACCTTCAAGGCCATGTTCAAGAAGCGGCTGACCGAGCAGTACCCGGAGCAGAAGAAGACCACGGCCCCGCGGTTCCACGGACGGCACCAGCTCAACCGCCATCCGGACGGCCTGGAGAAGTGCGTCGGCTGCGAACTGTGCGCCTGGGCCTGCCCCGCCGACGCCATCTACGTGGAGGGCGCCGACAACACCGACGAGGAGCGTTACTCGCCGGGCGAACGGTACGGCCGCGTCTACCAGATCAACTACGCCCGCTGCATCCTGTGCGGACTGTGCATCGAGGCGTGCCCGACGCGCGCGCTGACGATGACCAACGAGTTCGAACTGGCCGACAGCAGCCGCGCCAATCTGATCTACACCAAGGAACAGCTGCTCGCCGGCCTCGAAGAGGGCATGGTCGACTCCCCGCACGCGATCTTCCCGGGGACCGACGAACAGGACTACTACCGGGGCCTGGTCACCGAGGCCGCGCCCGGGACCGTACGCCAGGTCGCCGTCTCCAAGGGAGAGGTCCCCCAGGAGGCCGAGTCCACCTTCGGTCCGGACGAACCGGCCTCGCAGGAGGTGATCGGCCGATGAACCCGCAGCAGATCGCCGCGTACGCCACCTCCACCGGCGAGGCCTTCCAGTTCTGGGTCCTCGGCACCGTCGCCGTGATCGGCGCCCTGTGCACCGTCTTCATGAGGAAGGCCGTGCACAGCGCGCTGTGCCTCGCCGGGACCATGATCATCCTGGCGGTCTTCTACCTCGCCAACGGCGCCTACTTCCTCGGCATCGTGCAGATCGTCGTCTACACCGGCGCGATCATGATGCTGTTCCTCTTCGTGGTGATGCTGGTCGGTGTGACCGCGGCCGACTCCCTGAAGGAGACCATCAAGGGCCAGCGCTGGCTGGCCCTGCTGTGCGGGGTCGGCTTCGGCGTCCTGCTCTTCGCGGGCATCGCCAACGCCTCCCTGAAGCAGTTCAACGGCATCGGCCAGGCCAACGCCAACGGCAATGTGCAGGGGCTCGCCGCCCTCATCTTCACCAAGTACGTGTTCGCCTTCGAAATCACCGGCGCCCTGCTCATCACCGCGGCCGTCGGCGCGATGGTGCTCACCCACCGCGAGCGCACCGAACGCCCCAAGACCCAGCGCGAGCAGGCGGAACAGCGTGTCCGCGACGGCAAGCACCTGCCGCCGCTGCCCGCCCCCGGCGTCTACGCCCGGCACAACGCCGTGGACATCGCCGGCCTGTTGCCCGACGGCACCCCCTCGGAGCTCACGGTCAGCAAGACACTGCGCGACCGCGGCCAGATCCGCGACGTGTCGACGCAGGCACTCAACGACCTGCGGGCCCTCGAACAGCGTGCCGAGGAACGACTGGAGCGCACCCCGGTCGAACCCGCCCACCACAAGCGGAGCGAGGAGGCGTCGAAGTGAACCCCGTCTACTACCTCTACCTCGCGGCCCTGTTGTTCACGATCGGCGCCACCGGTGTGCTGATCAGACGAAACGCGATCGTCGTCTTCATGTGCATCGAGCTGATGCTCAACGCCTGCAACCTCGCGTTCGTCGTCTTCTCCCGCATGCACGGCAATCTCGACGGCCAGATCATCGCCTTCTTCACGATGGTCGTCGCCGCCGCGGAGGTCGTGGTCGGGCTCGCGATCATCGTGTCGCTGTTCCGTACCCGCCACTCGGCCTCGGTCGACGACGCCAGCCTGATGAAGCTGTAAGGGGTCGCTGAATCGTGGAGAACCTCATCGCGCTGCTGATCGCGGCGCCTCTGCTCGGAGCGGTCGTCCTCCTGGTCGGCGGCCGCCGCCTGGACGGCGTGGGGCACTGGATCGGCACCCTTCTGTCGACGGCCTCCTTCGTGTTCGGCGTGATCCTCTTCGCCGACCTGCTGGGCAAGAACGCCGAACACCGCACGCTCACCCAACACCTGTGGACGTGGATCTCCGTCGGCAGCTTCCAGGCGGACGTCACCTTCCGCCTCGACCAGCTGTCGATGACCTTCGTCCTGCTGATCACCGGCGTCGGCTCGCTCATCCACGTGTACTCGATCGGGTACATGGAGCACGACGAGCGCCGCCGCCGCTTCTTCGGCTACCTCAACCTGTTCCTCGCGGCGATGCTGCTGCTCGTCCTCGCCGACAACTACCTGCTGCTGTACGTCGGCTGGGAGGGCGTCGGTCTCGCCTCCTACCTGCTGATCGGGTTCTGGCAGCACAAGCCCAGCGCGGCCACCGCGGCGAAGAAGGCCTTCCTCGTCAACCGCGTCGGTGACATGGGCCTGTCGATCGCGATCATGCTGATGTTCACGACGTTCGGCACCTTCGCCTTCGGGCCCGTGTTCAGCCACGTCGGCGACGCCTCCCAGGGCAGGCTCACCGCGATCGGCCTGATGCTGCTGCTCGCCGCCTGCGGCAAGTCCGCACAGGTCCCGCTGCAGTCCTGGCTCGGGGACGCCATGGAAGGCCCCACCCCGGTCTCCGCCCTCATCCACGCGGCGACCATGGTGACCGCGGGCGTCTACCTCATCGTCCGATCGGGAGCGATCTTCAACGCCGCCCCCGACGCCCAGCTGGCCGTCACCGTCGTCGGCGCCGTCACGCTCCTGTTCGGTGCGATCGTCGGTTGCGCCAAGGACGACATCAAGAAGGCGCTCGCCGGCTCGACCATGTCGCAGATCGGCTACATGGTCCTCGCCGCCGGCCTCGGCCCCATCGGCTACGTCTTCGCGATCATGCACCTGGTGACGCACGGCTTCTTCAAGGCAGGCCTCTTCCTCGGCGCCGGCTCCGTCATGCACGGCATGAACGACGAGGTCGACATGCGCAAGTACGGCGGCCTGCGCAAGTACATGCCGGTCACCTTCATCACCTTCGGCCTCGGCTACCTCGCCATCATCGGCTTCCCGGGCCTGTCCGGATTCTTCTCCAAGGACAAGATCATCGAGGCGGCGTTCGCCAAGGGCGGCACCGAGGGCTGGATCCTCGGCGCCTGCGCCCTGCTGGGTGCCGCGATCACCGCCTTCTACATGACGCGCGTGATGCTGATGACGTTCTTCGGCGAGGAACGCTGGCGCAACCAGCCCACTCGCTCCCCGCAGGCGCCCAGCGCCGAACCGGCAGCCGAACACCACGGCGAGCACGCGGAACCGCACCCGCACGAGTCCCCGAAGGTCATGACCATCCCCATGGTCGTGCTGGCCGTCGGATCGGTGTTCGGCGGCGCCTTCTTCAGCATCGGCGACCGCTTCCTGCACTGGCTGGAGCCGGTCACCGGCCACAGCGAGGGCGACTCCCCGCTCAGCGCGGCCACCGTCACCGGCGCCACCATGGTCTGCCTGGTCATCGGCGTCGGCATCGCCTACCTGCAGTACGGCCGCCGACCCGTCCCCGCCGTCGCCCCGCGCGGTTCGCTGCTCACCCGCGCGGCCCGCCGCGACCTCCTCCAGGACGACTTCAACCACGTCGTCCTGGTCCGCGGCGGCGAACACCTCACACGCTCCCTGGTGTACGTCGACCACACCCTGGTCGACGGGGTCGTCAACGGCACGGCGGCGGGCTTCGGCGGCCTCTCCGGCCGGCTGCGCAGGCTCCAGAACGGCTACGCGCGCTCGTACGCGGTCTCGATGTTCGGCGGCGCGGCCCTCCTGGTCGCTGCGACCCTGCTGATGAGGGCGGTCTGATACCGATGTCCTTTCCTCTGCTGACAGCGACAGCGGCCCTGCCGGCCGTCGGCGCGATCGCCACGGCCGCCGTACCGGCCGCCCGGCGCACCGCCGCCAAATGGCTCGCGCTGCTGGTCTCGCTCGCCACCCTGGTCCTCGCGGTCGTCATCCTGGTCTGCTTCGACCCGGGCGGCGCCCGCTACCAGCTCACCGAGTCCCACGCATGGATCGCGGACTTCGGAGTCAGGTACGACCTGGGCGTGGACGGCATCGCCGCCGTCCTCATCGCCCTGACCGCCCTGCTGATCCCGTTCATCGTGCTGGCCGGCTGGCACGACGCCGACCCGCTGGAGACCGGCAGCAAGCGGTGGCGCCCGACGCAGGGCTTCTTCGCCCTGATCCTGGCCGTCGAGGCGATGGTCATCATCTCCTTCGAGTCCACCGACGTCTTTTTGTTCTACATCTTCTTCGAAGCCATGCTGATCCCGATGTACTTCCTCATCGGCGGCTTCGGCGACCGCGCCCACGAACACGGCGAGGAGACGGCGTCCACGCAGCGGTCGTACGCCGCCGTGAAGTTCCTCCTGTACAACCTGGTCGGCGGTCTGATCATGCTGGCCGCCGTCATCGGCCTCTACGTGGTCGCGGGGAACTTCTCCCTCACGGAGATCGCGCAGGCCCGCGCGAACGGCTCGCTGCACATGGCGACCAGCACCGAACGCTGGCTGTTCCTCGGCTTCTTCTTCGCCTTCGCCGTGAAGGCGCCGCTGTGGCCGCTGCACACCTGGCTGCCCAACGCCATGCAGGAGTCCACCGCCCCCGTCGCCGTCCTCATCACCGCGGTCGTCGACAAGGTCGGCACGTTCGCGATGCTCCGCTACTGCCTCCAGCTGTTCCCCGAGGCGTCGAAGTGGGCGACACCCGTCATCCTCGTCCTCGCCGTGATCGGCATCATCTACGGCGCACTGCTCGCCGTCGGCCAGCGCGACATCAAGCGCCTGGTCGCCTACGCGTCGATCTCGCACTTCGGCTTCATCATCCTGGGCATCTTCGCGATGACCAGCCAGGGCCAGTCCGGCGCCACCCTCTACATGGTCAACCACGGCATCTCCACGGCCGCCCTGATGCTGGTCGCCGGCTTCCTGATCTCCCGCCGCGGCTCGCGCCTCATCGCGGACTACGGCGGAGTGCAGAAGGTCGCGCCGGTGCTCGCCGGCACCTTCCTGATCGGCGGTCTGGCGACCCTGTCCCTGCCGGGTCTCGCACCCTTCGTGAGCGAATTCCTCGTCCTGGTCGGCACCTTCACGCGCTACCCGGCCATCGGGATCATCGCCACCTTCGGCATCGTCCTCGCCGCGCTCTACACCCTCGTCCTCTACCAGCGGACGATGACAGGCCCGGTGAAACCGGAGGTCTCCGCGATGCCCGACCTGCGCGCGCGTGAACTCGTGGTCGTCGCCCCGCTGATCGTTCTGCTGATCTTCCTGGGCGTCTACCCGAAACCCGTCACGGACATCGTCAACCCGGCGGTCAAACAGACCATGTCGGACGTACACAAGACCGACCCCAAGCCCGAGGCGGAGGCGGCGAAGTGAGCGCAGCAGCCGTCCACAGCCTGTGGACAACCGCGGCCGACCCGATCTCGAAGATCGGCGCGCCGAAGATCGAATACGGACAGTTGTCGCCCACCCTGATCGTCGTCGGCGCGGCGATCGTCGGGGTGCTCGTCGAGGCGTTCGTCCCCCGTAAATCCCGCTACTACGCACAGGTGTTCGTCTCCGCCGTCGCCCTGTGCGCGGCCTTCGCGGCAGTCGTCGCCCTCGCCGCGGACGGATACGGCACCACGAAGGCACACATCGCCGCCATGGGCGCGATCGCCGTCGACGGACCGTCCCTGTTCCTCCAGGGCACCATCCTGCTCGCCGGACTCGTCGGCCTGTTCACCTTCGCCGAACGTCGGCTCGACCCCGAGGCCCACGGCAACCGCGTCGACTCCTTCGCCGCCCAGGCCGCGTCGGTCCCCGGCAGCGACAGCGAACAGGCCGCCGTCAAGGCCGGGTTCACCACCACCGAGGTCTTCCCGCTGCTCCTCTTCGCGGTCGCCGGCATGCTGGTGTTCCCCTCGGCCAACGACCTGCTGACGCTCTTCGTCGCCCTGGAGGTCTTCTCCCTCCCGCTCTACCTGATGTGCGCCCTGGCCCGCCGCAAGCGCCTCATGTCACAGGAAGCCGCCGTCAAGTACTTCCTGCTCGGCGCCTTCGCCTCCGCGTTCACCCTGTTCGGCATCGCCATGCTCTACGGCTACGCCGGCTCGGTGTCGTACGCCACCATCGCCCAGGTCGTCGACGGCACCGTCACCAACGTCGACCCCGCCCTCGCGGGCACCATGGGCAACGACGCGCTGCTCCTCATCGGCTCCGCCATGGTCGTCATGGGCCTGCTCTTCAAGGTCGGCGCCGTCCCCTTCCACATGTGGACGCCCGACGTCTACCAGGGCGCACCCACCCCGGTGACCGGCTTCATGGCCGCCGCCACCAAGGTCGCCGCGTTCGGCGCGCTGCTGCGCCTGCTGTACGTCGTGCTGCCCGGCATGCGCTGGGACTGGCGGCCGGTCATGTGGGGCGTCGCGATCATCACCATGCTGGGCGGCGCGATCGTCGCGATCACCCAGACCGACATCAAACGACTGCTCGCCTACTCGTCGATCGCCCACGCCGGATTCATCCTCGCGGGTGTCATCGCGACCTCGAAGGACGGCGTGTCGTCCGTCCTCTTCTACCTCGCCGCGTACTCCTTCGTCACCATCGGAGCCTTCGCCGTGGTCACGCTGGTGCGCGACGCGGGCGGCGAGGCGACACACCTGTCCAAGTGGGCGGGGCTCGGCCGACGGTCCCCCCTGGTGGCCGCCGTCTTCGCCGTCTTCCTACTGGCCTTCGCCGGAATCCCGCTGACCTCCGGCTTCGCCGGAAAGTTCGCCGTGTTCAAGGCGGCGGCCGAGGGCGGAGCGGTCCCCCTGGTCGTCATCGGTGTGATCTCGTCGGCGATCGCCGCCTTCTTCTACATCCGGGTGATCGTCCTCATGTTCTTCAGCGAACCGAGGCCCGAGGGCCCCACCGTCGCCGTACCGTCACCGCTCACCATGGCCGCCATCGGCCTGGGCGTCGCCGTCACCCTCGTGCTCGGCGTGGCACCCCAGTACTTCCTCGACCTGGCCAGCCAGGCCGGAGTCTTCGTGCGCTGACCCGTCCCGTACGACCACGGGCCCCGGTTCCTCGCGCAGGAACCGGGGCCCAGGCGCATGCCCGGCCGGACGCCACCGGCAGCCGACCGGCTACGCGCACGCCACCGCCGGGTTCCACGGCGCGAACAGACCGCTCGGGTTGTCCTTCCAGATCCACGCCCGCAGCGTGTACACCGACCCCCTGACACCCGGAACCGTCGTCGGCCCCCGGAACGTCCGGCCGAACAGCGTCGGCGGGGCCGTACCGCTGCCGGCCCGCACGATCCACTCCACCCCGACCAGCGCACGCCCGCCGTCGCCGTCGGCCTCGTACAGGAGACCCGCCGGCTCGGACGGGTCCAGACTGCCGACAGCGGCGGACCTGACGTAGTGGTAGCCCGCCCCTCCCTTGCCGCTCCGGGCGTCGCACGCGGCGGCCGGGGCGTACCCGTCCGTGACGGCGAACGGCTCGTACTCGTAGTCCGCCGTCGCCGTGTACGCCGGGGTCAGATCCGTCCACACGAACGGATCGGCGGTGGGGACGGGAGCCGCGTCGGCGGGAACCGCGGCCAGAGCGAACGGCACGGCCAGCGCCATCGCGACGCCGGCCGTGCGGGACCTGAGAGACATCCTGAAGCTCCTCGGGGCGGAAGAGGCACGCGAACGCGGCGCCTCCGTTACGACGCGGGCCTCCCCGGTCCCGCCCGTGCAGCATGGCCCGCGCCGCGCCCGGGTCGCCACGCGGAGTCCGCCAAAGGACTGAGGACACCGCCGGACGGGCGACTCCGGCACCGGCATCCCCCCTCCCGGGCGGCCGGCCTGTGGACAACTCGGGCGCTGTCGGTCCGGACCCCTATCGTGGAGGCAGTGGTCGAGGGACGACGTACGGGGGACACGACGATGGGCGGGACGGGCGGGACCGACGAGATGCCAGGGACGACCGAGACGCCGCAGGCGCCGCAAAGGCCCGGACCGGCGGACAGCGAGGCACTGGCCACGCTGCACCAGGTCTTCGGGTACGACGCCTTCCGCGGCGAGCAGGAAGCGATCATCGAGCATGTGGTGGCGGGCGGCGACGCCGTCGTCCTCATGCCGACCGGCGGCGGAAAATCGCTGTGCTACCAGATCCCCGCCCTGGTCAGACCAGGTACGGGCATCGTGGTCTCACCGCTCATCGCCCTCATGCAGGACCAGGTGGACGCCCTGCGCGCCCTCGGCGTGAACGCCGGCTTCATCAACTCCACCCAGGACTTCGACGAGCGACGCGTGGTCGAGGCCCAGTTCCTCGCCGGTGAACTCGACCTGCTCTACCTGGCCCCCGAACGGCTCCGCCTGGACGCCACGCTCGACCTGCTCGGCCGCGGCAAGATCGCCGTCTTCGCGATCGACGAAGCGCACTGCGTCTCCCAGTGGGGCCACGACTTCCGCCCCGACTACCTAGCCCTCTCCCTCCTCGGCGAGCGCTGGCCGGACGTCCCGCGCATCGCGCTCACGGCAACCGCCACCCGAGCGACCCACCAGGAGATCACCCAGCGGCTCCACATGCCGGCCGCCCGGCACTTCGAAGCCAGTTTCGACCGGCCCAACATCCAGTACCGGATCGTCCCCAAGGCCGATCCGAAGAAGCAGCTCCTCACCTTCCTGCGCCAGGAGCACGAGGGCGACGCGGGCATCGTCTACTGCCTCTCCCGCAAGTCCGTCGAATCCACCGCCGAATTCCTGAGCCGCAACGGCATCGAGGCCGTCCCCTACCACGCAGGCCTCGACGCCGGCACCCGCGCCGCCCACCAGTCCCGCTTCCTGCGCGAAGAAGGCCTGGTAGTGGTCGCCACCATCGCCTTCGGCATGGGCATCGACAAACCCGACGTCCGCTTCGTCGCCCACCTGGACCTGCCCAAGTCCGTCGAGGGCTACTACCAGGAGACCGGACGCGCGGGTCGTGACGGACTGCCCTCCACCGCCTGGATGGCCTACGGCCTCAACGACGTCATACAGCAGCGCAAACTCATCCAGTCGGGCGAGGGCGACGAGGCCTTCCGCCGCCGCGCCCAGGCCCACCTCGACTCCATGCTCGCCCTGTGCGAGACCGCCCAGTGCCGACGCGGGCAACTCCTGAACTACTTCGGCCAGGACCCGGACCCGGCGGGCTGCGGCAACTGCGACACCTGCCTCACCCCGCCCGAGACCTGGGACGGCACCGTCGCCGCCCAGAAAGTCCTCTCCACAGTGGTACGACTGCAGCGGGAACGCGGGCAGAAGTTCGGCGCCGTCCAGATCGTCGACATCCTCCTCGGCAAGCGCACCGGCAAGGTCATACAGTTCGACCACGACCAGCTGTCCGTCTTCGGTATCGGCACCGACCTCGAAGAAGGCGAATGGCGGGGCGTCGTAAGGCAACTGCTCGCCCAGGGACTCCTCGCGGTCGAGGGGGAGTACGGCACCCTCGTGCTCACCGAGGCCAGCGGAGCGGTACTGCGACGGGAATGCGAAGTCCCGCTGCGCAAGGAACCGAAGAAGCCGGTGGTACCGCGCTCCGCGTCCGCCGGCGCATCCGGGTCCTCGGGCAGGAGCAAGGCGAAGGCGGCTGTGGCAGAGCTGCCCGAGAACCTGCTCCCCGCCTTCGAGGCACTACGCGCCTGGCGCGCCGAACAGGCTCGTGAACACGGCGTACCGGCCTATGTGATCTTCCATGACGCCACCCTGCGGGAGATCGTCAGCCGCTGGCCCGAAACGGTCGCCGAACTCGCCACGGTCGGCGGCGTCGGCGAGAAGAAACTGATGACGTACGGCGAAGGCGTACTCGGCGTACTGGCTTCCCTGAACGCGCCAGAACCGTCGGCGCCCCCGGCTCCTGCGGCGGCGGAAGCCGGGGACGAGGACCACTGGCCCGAGACGGACGCGGAGCCCGAGCCGGACGAGGACTGGATATAGACCCGCGGATGCCGCCGAGGACGCGGCCTAGCACCCTAGCCGAGTGCCGTGAGGCCCGGGGCGAACGTGATCAGCAGGGGCAGCAGCGGGATCAGGGCGGCCACGGTCGTCGTCAGGGCCCGTTGGCGGCGCAGCAGCCGCGGAGGCGGTTCCAGGAGCCGGTCGACCCGCTCGCCCAGCAGACGGCGGCTCGACGCACAGGAGAGGACTCCGCGGTGCTGGTTCAGTTCGATCAGGGCCAGCGCGGTCGTGAGGTGGCCGCAGCGGCGGGACGCGATGTCGTCGGCGGCGAGTTCGACGAGCCGGTGGGTCTGGTCGCAGAAGTGGGAGAACAGCGGCACCCGGGGGAATCCCGTGGCGAGGGCGCTGGAGAGGTGGAGCAGCCAGTCGTGGTGGGCGCGGGCGTGTCCCCGTTCGTGGGTGAGGACCGCGTCGAGCTGATGGTCGGTGAGGCGGTGCAGCGCCCCTGTCGTCACCACGAGCTGCGGCGGGTGCCCGGGCATCCACCAGGCGTCCGGGTACTCGTCCTCCAGCACCAGCATCGGCCCGCGTGCCGCCGGCAGCCCGGCCGGCAGTTCCGGCGCCCGTTCCCGCAGGTGCGCGCGGGTGCGGTCGCGGCCCCGCCGGGCCTCGACCAGTTCACGGGCGAGCATCGCCGTCGTCCACGCGGCCCCGCACGCCAGCAGCACCGTGAGGGCGACCGCCCACAGGGGCGCGACGGAGAGGTCGTACGCCGCGGTGACCGCCGGTGGCGCCGGCGCGAACACCCGGTCGCGCACGGTGTGGAAGACGGCCGCGGCACCCAGGACCAGCGCCGCCAGACAGCACATCAGCACGGTGGCGACCAGGCACTGCCACACCCACAGGGCCACCACCGGTTCGCGTTCCGGCCACAGGGCCTGCACCAGTGCACGCGGCGCCGGAACCGCGGCCGTCAGGGCGACGGCGGTCAGCAGGAGCAGGCAGACGGTCATGCCGCGGCTCCGTTTCCTGATCGGAGAGGTGTGCGGTGGCGGGGCGGTGGTGCGGAAGCTACGCGGTTGGGCTGCTGGTTGCGTGCGCCGGTGCATCGCGTGGTGCGTGCGCCGCCGTCCCGCGTGGTGCACGGTGGAGGCGCAGCGCATGGTGCGTGTTACGCCAGTATGACGGTGCGCGCCGGTTGAGTCAGGCGTCCACAACGATTTCCGCCGCCCCTCACCCCGCCACGATCCGCCCGCTGACGTCCCCGAGCCCGACCCGGCTCCCGCCCGGCCCCGGAGCCCACGCCGACAGCGTCACCACGTCGCCGTCCTCCAGGTACGTCCGCTTCCCGTCCGGTAGTTCGAGCGGGTCCTGTCCGTTCCAGGTCAGCTCCAGCAGTGACCCGCGTTCCCCGGGCTCCGTGCCGCTCACCGTGCCGGAGCCGTACAGGTCGCCGGTGCGCAGCGAGGCGCCGTTGACGGTCAGGTGGGCGAGTTGCTGGGCGGCGGTCCAGTACATGGTGGAGAACGGTGGTTCGGACACCGTCTGCCCGTTGATCGCGATCGAGATCCGCAGGTCGTAGCCGGCGGGCTCTTCCGTCGCGTCGTCGAGGTACGGCAGCAGCGGATGCGTCCGCCGGGGCGGTGGGACCCGCGCCTCCTCCAACGCTTCCAGGGGGGTGATCCACGCCGAGATCGAGGTGGCGAACGACTTGCCGAGGAACGGGCCGAGCGGGACGTACTCCCAGGCCTGGATGTCGCGTGCCGACCAGTCGTTCAGGAGCGTGAGCCCGAACACGTGGTCCCGGAAGTCACCCAGCGCGACCGGCTCCCCCTGCCGCGACGGCGCGCCCACGACGAAGCCGACCTCGGCCTCGATGTCCAGCCGCACCGACGGGCCGAACACCGGTGCCGGGTCCGAAGGCGCCTTGCGCTGGCCCGACGGCCGTACGACGTCCGTCCCCGACACCACGACCGTGCCCGCACGGCCGTGGTACCCGATCGGCAGGTGCTTCCAGTTCGGGGTGAGCGGTTCGGCGGCGTCGGGGCGGAAGATGCGGCCGGCGTTCCGGGCGTGGTTCTCGGAGGCGTAGAAGTCGACGTAGTCGGCGACCTCGAAGGGCAGGTGCAGGGTCACCGCGGACAGCGGGTGGAAGAGGGGTTCCAGCGTCGCGCGGTGCGCGGGGACGCTCACCCAGGCGGTCAGCGCCCGTCGTACGTCCGACCAGGTGGTCCGGCCCGCCGCCAGCAGTGGGTTGAGGGTCGGGCGGGCGAGCAGGGAGGCGTACGGGGAGCCGAGGGCGAGGGCCGCGGCCCCGGCGTCGAGGACGTGGTCACCGAGGCGGACGCCGACCCTCCGCTCCGTGCTCCCGGAGGTCGAGAACACGCCATACGGAAGGTTGTGCGGGCCGAAGGGGTCACCCTCGGGGACCTCGAAGGGGGGCAAGGGGGGCATGGGGTGGCTGCCTCGCTCTCATCCGTGTCGTGCGTGGCCCGGCCATGTGGGGACATCGTCGGGACGGTGCACGGCGTTCCATGTGGTCGCGCCACACGTTACGGGTGAGTCGGCTGTCGTGGCAGTGTCTAAAGAGTTCGCAATGTCCGAATAGGCCTTGTCGGAGGGGGCAATTCCGGCTTAGCGTCCTTTGGGGGACACGGACGGGGTGGGTCCGGTCCGTAGGGGGGACACGTGGGGGGACCCGTGGCCAGGAATGCCGTCAGCGTGCCGTTCGAGGCGGACCGCGACGTGCCGGGCCTGATCGTCAAGTTCGGCGACTATCCGCTGCACCACGGCGGGGTCGGCGCGATACGCAGTCTGGGTCGCCTCGGCGTGCCCATGTACGCGATCACGGAGGACCCGTACACGCCGGCGGCCTCCTCCCGGTATCTCAAACGGGCGTTCGTATGGCCGACGACAGGTGCCGAGGAACCGGATCATCTCGTCGAGGGACTGCTGCGCATCGGCCGCCGTATCGGCCGTCCGACCGTGCTGATCCCCACCGACGAGGAGGCCGCCGTCCTGATCGCCGAACACCAGGACGCGCTCGGCGACCGTTTCCTCTTCCCTCGCGTGGAGCCCGGACTGCCGCGTCGGCTGGCCAGCAAGCAGGGGCTGCACGACCTGTGCGTGGAACACGGCATCCCCAGTCCGGAGGCCGCCTTCCCGCAGTCGTACGAGGAGATCGTCGACTTCGCGGAGAAGGCGCGCTTCCCGATCGTGGCCAAGAACCGCGAGGCGTTCGTCCGGCGCAAACAACCCGCGGTCAACGGCACGACGCGGATCGCCACCCGGGAGGGGCTGCTCACCCTCGCCCGTGACTGGGGCACCCATCCGGGTGTCATCCTCCAGGAGTACCTGCCGCGGGAGGAGGCCGAGGACTGGATCGTGCACGCCTACTTCGACGCCGACTCCACTCCGCGCGCCCTGTTCACCGGGGTGAAGGTGCGCTCCTGGCCGCCGCACGCGGGCATGACCGCGAACGCGTACGTCGTGGACAACCCGGAACTCGCGGATCTCGCCGCGCGTTTCATCAAACAGATCGGCTTCACCGGCATCATCGACCTCGACCTGCGCTTCGACCGTCGCGACGGGCAGTACAAGCTGCTCGACTTCAACCCGCGCGTGGGCGCCCAGTTCCGGCTCTTCGAGAGCGATTCGGGTGTGGACGTGGTCCGCGCCATGCACCTGGATCTGACCGGTCGCCGCGTTCCGGAGGGGGAACAGCGCGCCGGCCACCGGTATGTCGTGGAGAACATCGACCTGCCCGCCCTCCTGGCCTACCGCCGCAGCGGCTATACGACGCCGCACGCGCCCGGGCGGCCGAGCGGCACCGAGCTGGCCTGGCTGGCGGGTGACGACCCGCTGCCGTTCGTCACGATGCTCGCGCGGTTCGTGCGTCCTGGGGCGAAGCACCTGTACCAGCTGTGGCGGACGAACCGGCGCGGTTCCGGCACCTCCGGGAGGTAGGCGCCACCGTGTTCGGCCCCGGACCCGGCTCTCGCCCCCCGACGCTCGCCCCGTCCCGGGCCGTCACCCGTCCCGGCCGTGCCACCCCAAGCCCAACAGGGCTGGCTCCTCGTCCAGTTCGGCGTCGTCGCCGTCCCCGTCGAACCGGAGTCCTATCCGCCCGATCTCCTCGACCGGCAACGCACTCCAGACGGGGTCCTCCGGCAGTTGCACGGCATCTCGACGCCGTTGAGCAGTCGGCACGGGCAGTGCGAGCGCGCCCTGCCCGGATCCGCCAGGCGCCTTTCGGCCTCGTCCTGACGCTCGGCGTTGTGGCCGGTCGCCGCATCAGGGCTGCGACCGTCGGCGTCGGCCGCCGGATACCGGCCGACGTGCGGGGGTCCTGGTCTCCACTGCGCCGGAAACCGCTCCAGCGCCGCGGCCGACGCCTCCCGCAGATGCGCACGGAGACCCGCCGTCCCGTATGTCACCACGACCGCCCCCGTCGCACCGGTGCCGCCACCTCACCGCGAACGTATTCGGCCTCACTGACAACACCCCATCACCGAGGCGGCGGGCGCCACTTGAGGCCGAAACGCACAGTGAGTCCCAGAGGCGTGCTGTCCGTATTCTCTGATCATGGTCGCACCCTCCCCGTACTCACTGATCGCCACCGACCTGGACGGCACGCTGCTGCGTGCCGACGACACCCTCTCGGACCGGTCGCTCGCCGCCCTGGCGCGGACCGACCGGGCCGGCGCCACGCACCTCGTGGTGACCGGCCGCCCCGCACCGAGAGTGCGCCCGCTCCTCGACGACCTCGGCTGCACGGGGCTCGCGGTCTGCGGCCAGGGCGCGCAGGTGTACGACGCCGGCACGCACCGTCTGCTGTGGTCGGTCACCCTGGACCGGGAGCTGGCGGAGACCGCGCTCGGCAAGATCGAGGCGGAGGTCGGCCAGGTGTACGCGGCGGTCGACCAGGACGGCGTGGACGGGCTCACGCTCATCGAACCGGGCTATCTGATGCCCCACCCCACGCTGCCCGCGCTGCGCGTGGAACGGCGTGACGACCTGTGGTGCGCGCCCATCAGCAAGGTGCTGCTGCGCCACCACACCCTGTCCGACGACGAACTGGCGGCGACCGCCCGCGCGGTGGTGGGTTCGCTGGCGACGGTCACCATGTCGGGGCCGGGGACGGTGGAGCTCCAGCCATGCGGGGTGACCAAGGCGACCGGGCTGGCGCTGGCCGCCGACCACTTGGGGCTGTGTCCCGAACGGGCCATCGCCTTCGGTGACATGCCCAACGACATCCCGATGCTCGACTGGGCGGCCTACGGAGTGGCCATGGCCAACGCGCACCCGGAGCTCAGGGCGAGGGCCGACGAGATCACCACGTCGAACGAGGACGACGGCATCGCCGTCGTCCTCGAAAGACTCTTCGTGTGATGCGGGGCGTCGGTCAGTACGCGCCGTAGACGTTGTCGATCGAGCCGTACCGCGCGGCGGCGTAGTTGCAGGCGGCGGTGATGTTCGCGACCGGGTCGTAGATGTCGAACGACGTGCCCGCCACGTGGTAGGCGTTGAACGTCGGGTCGATCACCTGGAGCAGGCCCTTGGACGGGATGCCGGCGGCCGCGTTGGAGTCCCAGAGGTTGATGGCCCGCGGGTTGCCGGACGACTCGCGGATCACGTTGCGGTAGATGCCGTTGTAGGAGCCCGGGATGCCCTTCTGGGCCATGATCGCGAGCGACTCGCGGATCCAGCCGTCGAGGTTGTTCGGGTACCCGGCGGGCGTCGTCGAGGCCGTCGTGGCGGTGGCGGGGGTGGCGGCGGAGGCGCTGGCCGCGCCGATGAGGGGGAGGGCGAGTACGGCGGCGCCGGTACCGATGACGGCGAGCGTGCGGGCGATGCGGGTGCGGCGGGGCTGGGCGGCAGCGGGCATGGCGAAGTTCCTCTCCGTCGCCTGCGAGGTGAGCTGTCGGGTTCGGGCTCGGGGAGTGCCCGGCCGCGCCACCCGAAGGCGACGCGACTTCACCCCTAGCCGGTCCGAGACGGCGTCCGTCGATGACGGCGGCCGCCCCGGTCCGGCGACTTACCTGGTTCCCCCGCTCCTGCCGTACGAATGAACTCGTCGATGGGTTAGGACGGGCGGCGGCAGGATTCGGCGTCCGCCCGGCGAGCGGGAACGTATGCGAGAGCACATGTCCGGAACAAGTGGTGGATTCACACAACACACCGATTGACCTTGGTCTGAGGCGTATGAGGCACTTGATCCTTTGCGGTCGCCAAGCCTCAACTGACGCACAGGGAAAGGCGAGGGAGGGCATCTTGCGGCACTTGGAACATATGGGCCCAAGTGACCTACTTCACGAAAGCGCAATCGCGGCAAAGCAGACATGAGGGATCCGTGGAATCCGCCTGCGTTGCCTTGCCGGGGTTGTGAAGTAGTCCGTGACGCCCCGGGTTTCAGATATTGTCCTAATTGTCGGATTGGATGAAATTTGATGCCCTAGGGATCGAATAGGCCTTTCGGGTGTCATTCGTCGGGTGTGGTCGCCGTGTTGACGGCAGGCCGCGCGAAGGCCTCGCGATGTGCCGGGAGTTGCCGAGCGGTGTGGCGCGTGATTCTGGTCACCCGGGGAGGGGGTGTTCGAGCCGGTGTCCGTGGTGTGGCGGCCCTGACGCTTCGGCGGGCGGAGAGGGTGCGTCCAGGTGGGTGACATCGGCCGGAGCGAGTGTGATCGTCTCTGCGGAACGATTCACCGGGGGTGGCCGTCGCCGTACCCGGGCGGGTGGCGGCTCGGGACACGGCGTATGCCGCGTACCGGGACAAGAGTCCGCAGTTCCTGTTAAGTCAGTAGATGTCAGGTCTTATCGGCTGATCAAAAACATACCGGTCGTGATCCGGTGACGCCCGGGGTGTAACCGTGGGCGCCCTCCGTGATCGAAACCTGACCGGATACGCTGACTTGAGTGATGGCAGCGACCTATCGACAAACCGTGTAATCGCCAGTGGACACCAGCAGACAGGAGACCCTCGTGACCGTCGTCGGGCCGTTCGGGCTGAGCGTGCGGGACCAGGCTCTGGAAGCCGATGTCCAGGCTGGATTGGCGGCTGTCGAGGAAGGCCTGCTAGAGGCCACCAAGAGCGAGGTCCCCTTCATCACGGAGGCCGCGCAGCACCTCGTACGGGCCGGCGGCAAGAGGTTCCGGCCGCTGCTGGTGATGCTCGCCGCCCAGTTCGGCGACCCCTACGCGCCGGGTGTCGTGCCGTCGGCCGTCGTCGTCGAGCTCACCCACCTCGCCACCCTGTACCACGACGACGTCATGGACGAGGCCTCCGTGCGGCGCGGTGTGGACAGCGCCAACACGCGTTGGGGCAACTCCGTCGCCGTCCTCACCGGTGACTTCCTGTTCGCGCGCGCCTCGCAGATCCTCGCCGACCTCGGGCCCGAGGCGGTCCGTGTCCAGGCCCTCGCGTTCGAGCGGCTGGTGACCGGCCAGATCCTGGAGACGGCGGGGCCTTCGGACGGGCGCGACCCGGTCGACCACTACCTCGACGTCCTAGGCGGCAAGACGGGCTCCCTGGTGGCGGTCTCCTGCCGTTTCGGCGCGATGATGTCCGGCGCCGACGAGACGGTCGTGGACGTCCTCACCCAGTACGGCGAGCGGCTCGGAGTCGCCTTCCAGCTCGCCGACGACGTCCTCGACATCGCCTCCGACTCGCACGAGTCCGGGAAGACCCCGGGCACGGACCTGCGCGAGGGCGTTCCCACCCTCCCCGTGCTGCGGTTGCGGGAGCGGGCAGCCCGGCTGGGGCTGGCCGAGGACATCGCGCTGTGCGAGCTGCTGGACTCCGACCTCACGGACGACGCCCGGCACGCGCAGGCGCTCGCCGCGCTCCGGGTGAACCCGGCGCTGGAGGAGGCGCGCCGGGACGCCGTCCGGTACGCGGAGGAGGCGCGGGCCGCACTGGCACCGCTGCCGGAGTGCGACCCGAAGGCCACGCTGGTGGAGCTGTGCGACGCGGTGGTGCACCGGGCCGGATAGGCCCGGCACCCTGCGGGCCCTTCGCATCCCCCTGGAGATCTCCCGGGCTGTTCGAACTCCCCGCACCGGAGCGTCCGCGGCCTGCGCCATGCCCGCGGACCGGGCCGGTCCCCGACCCGACGGCACCTGCCCTGGCACCCCATGTCACCCCCTGCGCCGCACCGGACTCCAACATCCCGCAGGAGGCGCCTTCACCGTATGACCCCTACGGGTCGGGGGAGGCGCCGGCGCCCTCATGTCATACCGCAGGCGTACGTGGAGTTGGCTCCTCGGTCTGACGCCTGAACGCCTCCGATTTGGTGAGATGGAAACCACGGAAATCACCACCGCTCACCGATTCGGGTGAGAATGGCGGCTCAGGGTGGGACACGTGCGAGGACGGCCGCCGCCGACGACGGAGGTAAGGCACACATGGCACCGTACGAATCCGACGACAGCGCGGCGATCGCGCAGGCCGACGACGAGCGGCGCGCCGAGCGGCGGCGCAAGGCCGCGCGGTACGTCGTGCCGGTCACGGTGGTGGGGGTGGCCGCGGCCACGATCGGCCTGGTCCCGGCGCTCGCCGACTCCGGTGACCCCAACCTGCCGAAGATCAGCGCACAGGAACTCATCAACAAGATCGCCAACTCGGACGTGCAGCAGCTGTCCGGCACCGTGAAGATCAGCACTGACCTCGGTCTGCCCGACCTCGGCGGCCTGGAGAGCAGCCTGATGTCCGGCGCCACCCAGGGCGGCGGCGGCTCCTCCGCCGACCCGACGGCCAAGCTCACCGAGCTGGCCACCGGTACGCACACCCTGCGCGTGGCCGCCGACGGCCCCGAGAAGCAGAAAGTGTCGCTGCTGGAGAGCGGCGCCGAGTACAGCCTCATCCACAACGGCACGGACGTCTGGGGCTACGACAGCAAGTCCAACGAGGTCTACCACTCAACCGCCGCGGACTCCGGCAAGGAGCAGCACGAAGCCCCGGCCACGCCCAAGGACTTCGCCGACCAGGTGCTCAAGTCGGTCGACGACACCACTTCGGTGAAGGTCGACGGCACCGCCCAGGTGGCCGGCCGGGACGCCTACCGTCTGGTCGTCAAGCCCAAGCAGTCCGGTACGACGGTCGGCGCGATCAGCATCGCGGTGGACGCCAAGACCGGAACGCCGCTGAAGTTCACGCTCACCCCGTCGAGCGGCGGCGCGGCCGTCGTGGACGCCGGATACACCCAGGTCAGCTTCGCGAAGCCGGCCGCGTCGACCTTCGACTTCACCCCGCCCAAGGGCGCCAAGGTCACCGAGGGCGACAAGGCGGGCAGGACCGGCGGGTCCGACCGGCACGGCGACAGCGGAAAGAGCGGCAAGGCCACCGGGACGCCCGGCAAGGGTGCTCCCAAGGGCCTGGAGAAGGAGGGCTTCGACGTCCTCGGCAAGGGCTGGAACTCCATAGCCGTCCTCGACTCCGGCAGCAAGGGCGGCCTGCCCACGGGCTCCGGCTCCGCCTCCGGCAAGGCAGGCGACCTGAGCGGCTTCCTCGGCTCGCTCGGCGACCCGGTCTCCGGAAAGTTCGGCAAGGGCACCGTCTTCTCCACCCGGCTGATCAACGCCCTGATCACGGACAACGGCAAGGTGTACGTCGGTGCCGTGGACAAGGCGGCCCTGGTGAAGGCGGCGAACGAGGGCTAGCCGGGGTCGGCGCGGCGAGAGTACGTACCCTGTGCCGCGAGGCAGGACGAAACGAGGGAGCCGATGGACCGACCGTCCGCCGCGGAGCCGGAGCCGGAGGGCCCGGGCGCGGAGGGTGACACCTCAAGGGGTGACATTCCTCGGGAGGACACCCCCGAGGACACCCCCGAGGGCGGCACCGCCGAGGCCGACGCCCCGGCGAGCGGGAGCGTCATCGACACCCGCGGCCTCACGAAGCGCTACCGCGGCGGGCAGCTCGCCGTGGACGGTCTCGACCTGACCGTCCCGGCGGGCAGTGTCTTCGGCTTCCTCGGTCCGAACGGCTCCGGCAAGACCACCACCATCCGCATGCTGATGGGCCTGATCACACCCACCTCGGGTACGGCCCGCGTCCTGGGCCGCCCGATGCCGGGCGCCTCCCGCGTCGTACTGCCCCAGGTCGGGGCCCTCATCGAGGGCCCGGCGCTGTACGGCTTCCTCTCCGGCCGTGACAACCTGCTCCGGTACGACGCCGCCGACCCGACCGCCGACCCGCGCACCCGGCGGGCACGGGTCGGGGCCGCGCTGGACCGGGTGGGCCTGACGGCCGCCGCGGCGAAGAAGGCAAGGGCCTACTCCCTTGGCATGAAACAGCGCCTCGGGCTCGCCGCCGCGCTGCTCCAGCCCCGCAAGCTGCTGGTCCTGGACGAGCCGACCAACGGTCTCGACCCGCAGGGCATGCGGGAGATCCGCTCGCTGGTACGGGAACTGGCCGGGGACGGTACGACCGTCTTCCTCTCCTCCCACCTCCTCGACGAGATCGAGCAGGTCTGCACCCACGCGGCCGTGATGGCGCAGGGCCGGCTGATCACCCAGGGCGCGGTCGCCGACCTGGCGGCCGGTGCCCGCGGCCGCCTCGTGGTGACCACCCCGGACCCCGGGGAAGCGGCCCGCGTGCTCAAGGAACTGGGCGTAGCCGACGTCATCGTGACCGACGACCGGGTGACCGGCGAACCGCCCGAGCGCGACCTGGCAGAAGTGAACGCGGCGCTCGTCACGGCGGGCGTCAGGGTCCGTGGCTTTCTGGTCGAACGGGCCTCGCTGGAGGACGCGTTCGTGGCGCTGACAGGGGAGGGCTTCGATGTCGCAGGCTGACGTGACGGCCGGACGTGAGGCCGACTACTTCGTCGACCACGGCGGCGGCTGGTCCAAGGACGGCCGGACCCTGCCCGGCGTCCTCGACATCGAGTGGAACCCGTACGGCGACGCGTGCTACGGCAAGTCCGCGAGCGGGATGGTCGGCTGGATCACCGACTTCCTGAACCGGTACAAGGCGCGGACGGGCCGCAACGCCGTCATCTACACGGCGACGAGCTGGTGGTCCGACTGCACCGGCAACTACGCCGGGTTCGCCGCCGCCAACCCGCTCTGGGTCGCCCGGTACGCCTCGGAGGTGGGCACGCTGCCGGCCGGCTGGTCGTCGTACACGATGTGGCAGTACACGTCGACCGGTCCGACGGTCGGGGACCACGACAAGTTCAACGGGACCCTGGACAGCGTGGTCGCACTCGCCAACGGCTGACCCTCCCGGACCGGGCGAGGGCCCGGGTCCCGTTCGGGGACCCGGGCCCTGCCGTGTCCGGCAGCGTCCGTCACGCCGCTGCCGGTACCTCCGACGTCGCCCCGCTGGTGGCGGGCGCGAGCGCCAGTTCCAGGACCTGCCGGACGTCGGTCACGGCGTGGACGTCGAGCTTGTCCAGCACCTCGGCCGGGACGTCGTCCAGGTCGGCCTCGTTGCGCTTCGGGATGATGACGGTCGTCACCCCCGCGCGGTGCGCGGCGAGCAGCTTCTGCTTCACACCGCCGATGGGCAGCACCCGGCCGGTCAGCGAGACCTCACCGGTCATCGCCACGTCCGTGCGGACCAGCCGCCCGGAGAGCAGCGACGCCAGCGCCGTGGTCATCGTGACGCCCGCGCTCGGGCCGTCCTTGGGGACCGCGCCCGCCGGGAAGTGGATGTGCACACCCCGGTCCTTCAGGTCGCCGACCGGGAGCTCCAGTTCGGCGCCGTGCGAGCGCAGGAAGGACAGGGCGATCTGCGCGCTCTCCTTCATCACGTCGCCCAGCTGGCCGGTGAGGGTCAGACCCGCCGCGCCCGTCTCCGGGTCGGCCAGCGACGCCTCCACGAAGAGGACGTCGCCGCCCGCTCCGGTGACCGCGAGACCGGTGGCCACACCGGGGACCGCGGTCCGGCGCTCGGCCGGGTCCTGGGCGGACTCGGGCACGTGGTGCGGCCGGCCGATCAGGGCGCGCAGGTCCGCGTCCGTGACCGTGAACGGCAGCTCCCGCTCGCCCAGTTCGTGCTGGGCCGCGACCTTGCGCAGCAGCCGGGCGATCGACCGCTCCAGGGTGCGCACGCCCGCCTCCCGTGTGTACTCGCCGGCGAGCTTGCGCAGCGCGCTCTCGGCCAGGGTCACCTCGTCCGTGGCGAGCCCCGCCCGCTCCAGCTGGCGCGGCAGCAGGTGGTCACGGGCGATGACGACCTTCTCGTCCTCGGTGTAGCCGTCCAGGCGGACCAGTTCCATACGGTCGAGCAGGGCCTCCGGGATGGCCTCCAGGACGTTGGCGGTGGCCAGGAAGACCACGTCGGACAGGTCGAGTTCGACCTCCAGGTAGTGGTCGCGGAAGGTGTGGTTCTGCGCCGGGTCGAGGACCTCCAGCAGAGCCGCCGCCGGGTCGCCGCGGAAGTCGGAGCCCACCTTGTCGATCTCGTCGAGCAGGACGACCGGGTTCATCGAACCGGCCTCCTTGATCGCCCGTACGATCCGGCCGGGCAGGGCGCCGACGTACGTCCGCCGGTGACCGCGGATCTCGGCCTCGTCCCGCACACCGCCGAGGGCGACGCGGACGAACTTGCGGCCCATGGCGTGCGCGACCGATTCACCGAGCGAGGTCTTGCCGACACCGGGCGGGCCGACGAGGGCCAGCACGGCACCGCCACGGCGCCCGCCGATGACCCCGAGCCCCCGGTCGCTGCGGCGCTTGCGCACCGCCAGGTACTCGGTGATCCGCTCCTTCACGTCCTCCAGACCGGCGTGCTCGGCGTCCAGGACCGCCTTGGCGCCCTGGATGTCGTACGCGTCCTCGGTCCGCTCGTTCCACGGCAGTTCGAGGACGGTGTCCAGCCAGGTGCGGATCCACGACCCCTCGGGGGACTGGTCGCTGGACCGCTCCAGCTTGTCGACCTCCTTGAGGGCGGCCTCGCGGACCTTCTCCGGCAGGTCGGCCGCCTCCACGCGGGCGCGGTAGTCGTCGGACTCCTCGCCCTCCTTGGCGGAGTCGCCGTTCAGCTCGCGCAGCTCCTTGCGGACGGCCTCCAGCTGACGGCGGAGCAGGAACTCGCGCTGCTGCTTGTCGACCCCCTCCTGGACGTCCTTGGCGATGGTCTCGGCCACGTCCTGCTCGGCCAGGTGGTCGCGCAGCTGCTGGGTGGCGAGCTTGAGCCGGGCGACCGCGTCGACCGTCTCCAGGAGTTCGATCTTCTGCTCGGTGGTCAGGAAGGGCGAGTAGCCGGAGTTGTCGGCGAGCGCGGAGACGTCGTCGATGGCCTGCACCCGGTCCACGACCTGCCAGGCGCCGCGCTTGCGCAGCCAGGCGGTGGCGAGGGCCTTGTACTCCTTGACCAGTTCGGTGACATGACCGGGCACCGGCTCCGGGACGTTCTCGTCGACGCGGGTGCCCTCCACCCACAGGGCGGCACCCGGGCCGGTGGTGCCGGCGCCGATGCGCACCCGGTAGCGGCCGCGGATCAGCGCGCCCGGGTCACCGTCGGCGAGCCGGCCGACCTGCTCCACGGTGCCGAGCACACCGGTGCCCGGGTAGGTGCCGTCGATCCTCGGCACCAGCAGCACCCTGGGCTTGCCGGGCTCGGTACGGGCGGCGGCCTGCGCCGCTTCCACGGCGGCACGGACATCGGGGTCCTTGAGGTCCAGCGGGACCACCATCCCGGGCAGCACGACTTCGCCGTCGAGCGGCAGCACAGGGAGGGTGAGTGATGCGGACGTCGAAGCCATGATCTCCCCTTCGGCAGTGAACTTGAGCTATGCCGACTCAATGCTTGGGCACCCAGAAATGTTCCCGTGCATATGTTCGCTCTGAGCGATCAAGTGGTGACCTGGCCGGAGCCGCTCGCACGGCCGGAAAAACAGTTGATCGGCACGGGCGCATTCCCCGTACGGTCGGCCGGTGACGGACACCGACAGCACGGCGGCCCTGCTCGCCGCCTACGACACCCAGATGCGCACCGTACGGCCCGTCCCGGCGCCGGGAATCACGTACGAGCGCGACGGCCCCGTGCACCGGGTGGTGGGCCGGCCCCGGGGTTTCGTGACCGGCCCCTCCGACTGGGGCGGCCTGCCCGGCCCCGAGCTGGACGCGCTGATCGCCCGGCAACGGGACTTCTTCGCGGCGCGCGGGGAGGCGGTGGAGTGGAAGGTGTGCGGCTACGACACCCCGGCCGACCTCACCGGCCGGCTGCGGGCGGCGGGCTTCGTTCCCGAGCCCACGGAGACGGTGGTGATCGCGCCGGTCGGGGAACTGACCGTGGCGCCCCCCGTGCTGCCCGCCGGGGTGACGCTCCGCCCGGTCGTGGGGGCGGCCGGGCCGGGCCGCCGGCCGGCCCC